>JBFFCW010000393.1:0-3887 GCA_041559695.1 Desulfobacterales bacterium | reverse complement strand
CGGTGATCTTCTGGTTCTGGCCAGCGCGGTGGTGCCCGAAAAAAGCAACCCCCTGGCGCAGATGTACAAAGTGTCGCAAAATGAAGACGGTTTTTTTGCCGAAGCGCACGTCAAACTGCGGCCCAATGATTTCGCCACCGACGGCGTGTTCGTCTGCGGCCTGGCGCATGCGCCCAAACCCATCGAGGAATCCATTTCTCAGGCCCAGGCGGCCGCATCCCGGGCGGTAACGGTCTTATCGGCCCTGGAAGTTTCCGTCAGCGGCACGGTGGCGGTGGTGGATCCGAACTGCTGCAGCAGCTGCGGGGTCTGCGTGGAGGTATGCCCCTATTCGGCGCCCCAATTCATCGAGAACACCGGCAAGGCCGACGTCCAGGCCACCCTGTGCAAAGGCTGCGGACTGTGCGTGGCCTCCTGCCGGTCAGGCGCCATTCACCTGAAGGGCTTCGACACCGGCCAGATTATGGCAATGATTCAGAGCTGTTTGTTCGGGGAGGCGCCGGCTGAAACGACGTTTAGTTAGATTGTACTTTTAGGTATATAACCTCTCTTTTTATTTGGTGTCAGGTGTCAGCCAGTTGGTAAACGTTACATTGGTTTAATTTGTTCCATTGGTTCGGTTTAAGTCAACCCATTCAACCCTTAAGACCAATCCAACAAGTTCTTGAACTTTGACACCTAAAAAAAATAGTGAATCACGTGAAGACGGGTGAACAAATGAAGACATTCACGAATTTGATTGAAGATGTTCAGAAACCGGGGCTTTGCCATCGATGCGGTGGGTGCGTGACCTTTTGCACCGCCATTAATTACGGCGCCCTGGAACTGGATGCCGAGGGCCAACCGCGCTATGCCGATGAGGCCAAATGTATCGAATGCGGCCTGTGCCATACCATCTGCCCGGAAATTGACGAGCTGGATGCCGAAACCCGCAAAAGCGCAGGATGGACCCCGCCTATCGGGCGCGTGGTGGAAACCAGCATTGCCCGGGCCGTGGATCCCAACATCCGCAAAAAGGCCACCGACGGCGGCGTGGTGACCGCCCTGCTGGCCCACCTGTTCAGACGCGGCCGCATTGACGGCGCCATTGTCAGCAAACCGGCCGGCCCCTTTCAACGGGTGCCCTTTCTGGCTGAATCTGAAAAAGACATCATCGGCGCTGCCGGGTTCTCCTTCGACACCTCCCACGGCATGACCAGCTTCAGCGATTATTATTTAACCTACTCCCAGATCAAAGAATTTGACCCCTTGATTAAAAAAGGGCTGCAGCGCGTGGCCTTTGTAGGCACCCCCTGTCAGATCAAAGCCGTGCGCCGCATGCAGTCCCTGGGCATCATTCCGTCGGACTCGATTAAATTCTGCCTGGGGCTGTTCTGCTCGGGTAATTTTGTTTTCGGCAAAAAGGAACAGGATAAACTGGGGGAGATCGGCGCATTTAAATTTAAAGATGTCAAAAAAATAAACATTAAAGAAGAGCTGATCGTACATTTGAAAGATGGCGAAGAAAAAACCATGATGCTCGATGAGCTCGAGTTCATGAAACGCTTTGCCTGTTACTTCTGCCCCGATTATTCCGCCGAATACGCCGATATTTCCTTCGGTGGCATCGGTTCAGAAAAGGGCTGGACCACCGTAATTACACGCACCCCGGTCGGCCGAGCGATTCTGGCTGACGCCAAAGCCAGCGCTATAGAGGAGCACCGACCGGACAATTTTCCAAAGCTGGCAGCACAGGTGCTCAAGAAGGTGCAGATCTGGTCGGCCCGCAAAAAAGATGTCGCCGCTAAAAACCGCAAAGTGCTCAACCGGAAATTTCCCGGTATCAAGAAAGACGCTTGACTTTCCCCGGTACGAATTTTATTGATATTCTGCCAAGAAACGGAAAACGGACAAATCCCCATATAACAGACCGGTAAAAAAGCGAATAAACACCTCACATCACTCCGTAAGGTTGCCTGATGGCCGAGTATGTTGCCTCTGCACTGTTTGTCTATACCGATGATACAAAGCACCTGATCAAGCCGGTGCAAAACCATCCTTCGGGCATCCGCATCACCGCTGTCGCATTTGAGGTCTTAATGCAAAAACCACAGGAGGAGCTTGAAGGGGTTGATCATGTTGTTGTTGCAGGATCTCTGGATGTCATCAAGGAAATTTTGCGCCTGGCCATGAAATACCGGTTCAGTATCGGTATCATCCCAACGAAAAAACAAAAGCACCTGATTAAGTTTTACGACCTTCCCAAAAATCCCGCCGCTGCCGTCGAACTGGCGTTACGCCAGGATGGCCAGAACATAGATCTGATATTGTGCAATGAGGAGATCATGTTGTTTAAGGCCGCCATTGGCCGCATCCCGTTTTTAGATACGCCGGCCAATGCGAGTTGGATTCAAGTCTTGCTTAACGCATTGAGAAAATTTGTCAGATTTAAGCTTTATACGTTTAGATTCGGCACGGCAGCCAAAAAAGAGATAAATACCGCCGCGAGCGGATGCATGATCCTGCAGCATGCCAGGGGAAGTTTTGCCGCCAGATTAATTTCCCATGATTATTCCTTCACCGATGGGATGGCATCATTGGTTATTTCTGCTCCCATCTCGATGATTGCGTATGCAAAGCTGCTGCGACAGGCCCTCAGATCATCCAAAAGGTTTAAAAATCTTCCCAGCTCCATCGGTTATATCAAAAGCCCTCAGATCGATATCGAGCCAGAAACCGGACTTGATGTCATAATCGATGACCAACTGACCACACAGACGCCGCTGCATTGTGAAACCATAGCAAAAGCGGTGCGTATCAATGTCGGAAAAAGTTTGCAGGAAGAAAGCCGCGGCGCTAAGGATGTTAGAGAAAGAATTGACGTCGAAAACCTGCCCACAGAAAAGGAACTGCTCAAAGTCAAAAAGCAAAAGAGAATCCCTTTTTTCTCCTACGCCTCGGATGAGCGTTTCCACGATCTGTACAAAGACCTGAGCGAAGATGCACGGCTTAATAGTATCTATGTGGTTCTAATGGTGCTCAGCACCATGCTGGCTACAGTCGGGCTTTATTTAAGCAGCGCCTCTGTGATCATTGGGGCCATGTTATTGGCGCCCCTGATGGCACCCATCGTTTCCCTATCGATGGGCATACTTCGAGGCAATATTGATCTCTTTAAAAACTCAATCGGGAAAATCGTCATTGGCGTTTTTATCGCCCTGATCTCATCAGCACTGATTACATTTTTATTTCCCTATAAACCGATTACGGATGAAATGCTGGCCCGGCTGAATCCAACGTTGTTGGATCTTGCCGTGGCTATCATTTCGGGGATCGCCGCAGCCTACTCCAAGTCGTTCAGGGAAATTATCCAGAGCCTGGCCGGAGTTGCAATTGCCGTGGCACTGGTGCCGCCACTGGCAGTCGCCGGAATTGGCATTGGACGCCTGGATTTTTATTTCTTTTACCAGGCCTTTTTGCTTTTTTCGACCAATCTGATCGGCATTATTATCGCTGCCACATTTACCTTCCGGGTACTGGGTTACTCTGCGGTCGTGCGCAGCAAACGCAGCCTTGTGGTTGTGTTTGTCTTCCTGGTGCTGATTTCGGTTCCCCTCTATTTATCCTTTTCCCGCATTGTGGAAGATCGGATTTTCGAACAAAATTTGCGGAAAGAACGCTTTTTGGTGAATGAAAAATATCTTATCATTATCAGAGCATCAATAATCTGGCACGGAGATAAGCCCATAATTCTGATGGACATATTGGCCCGGGAACCGCTGACCCGCGAGGACCTGAACGCGTTTAAAAAGAAAATTCAAACTAATTTTAGCAAGAAGTTGATCATTCGACTCAAAACTTTTTACATCCCGTAAGGTTACCATGAAAAATTTAGTTTATCTTTCAAT
>JBFFCW010000392.1:0-3911 GCA_041559695.1 Desulfobacterales bacterium | reverse complement strand
TCATCACCGAAATGACACAGCTTTGTTTTCGCGCCGGCGCCGTATCCGTCGTGGTAACGGATAACCCCATTAATGATCCGGCCAGTTGCTTTACACTGACAGGCATTGCCGATGCTGCCCGCAAAGCCGGTGCCCGGGTGTTATTGCCGCGCGATGACCTGTTCAACCTTATGACGGTCAAAGGTGCAAAATTGATTCGGAATTGGCCGGTTCTTTACAAGCCCTTTACGGATATCACCAAAGTGATCGGTATGGCGCCGCTTAAAGATCACCATCGAAGCGGTGCATCCATGACCATGAAAAACTGGTACGGACTTCTGGGGGGGCGCCGCAATATCTTTCACCAGGATATACACGGCATTATCATGGAACTGGCCATGATGGTAACGCCGACTTTTGTGATACTGGATGCGACCACGGCCATGATGACCAACGGTCCCACCGGAGGCTCTCTGTCGGACCTTAAAAATGCCAATACCATGATCGTCAGTACGGACCAGGTCGCTGCCGATGCATTTGGCGCTTCATTACTCGGAAGATCTTTAGACCAGCTTCCATTCATCGGAAAAGCGGAAGCCGCCGGAATCGGAACTGCGGACTATCTCAATCTGAATCCAGTAATGACCTCAATTTAAAAAAAATGGTTTAAAGTCGCAATTTCAGTAAGCCGCAGAATGATTCCGTTTCCATCGGGAAGCTGTCTGAGCAAATTAGAGCGCGTTAAAGCGAACAGCATTGAGGTGGTAAAAATTACGCATATTTATCATGTTCCCGAAGTGTAATCTTAACACCTTGGCCCTGTTCGCTTTTACGCGGTTTTATTTGCGAGTTTTTGCCGATGGAAACGGAATTATCCTGCGGTTGAAACAAAAATGTTATTCTGAGAAAGGCTATAAAGAACCATCATGAATATCGTAACCACCCGACGAATCTGTCAAGGGTTCTTTTTTGTTCTGTTTTTATGGTTTTGTTCGGTCACTACTCTTGGTGGTCAATGGTGGCAGTTGCGCGGCTGGCCTGTAAATTGGTTGATTCAGCTGGACCCGCTGGTGGGGCTGGCGACACTGCTGAGCACCCGAACGTTATATGCCGGACTCTTATGGGGGCTGGTAACCATCGTATTGACAATAATACTGGGAAGATTTTTTTGCGGTTGGGTATGCCCCTTCGGTTCCATTCACCAGTTTGTCGGTTTTCTGGCCAAACGGAAAAGATCAATACCCGAAAAAATAAAACTCAATCGATACCACCCCGGACAATCGATCAAATATTGGATTCTGATTTTTCTTTTGACGATTTCGGCGCTCGAACTGGCAATCGACCTCATTCGTTTGCCCGAAACCCATCGATTTTTTTTCGGGATCCTGATGTTGGCCGCACTGACATGGATGATCTTTAAAGCCGTGCGACAAACGCTTGTGAATACAAAAAAAACGGGCGTTGTGTTTTTGGTCTTCATTGCCGTCTGGGTGTTGCTCAGCACCCTCTTTAGCGGTTATCAATCCTCGGCGGCATCTCTTCAAATCGGACTGCTGGATCCGATTCCATTGGTGTACCGCTCGATAAACCTTATTATCCTGCCGCTTGTTGACCGGTCTTTTTTAGCCGTCTCAACCATCCCGCGCGCCTACGACGGTGCCTGGCTGATTGCAGCCATATTCCTGGCGTCGTTATTATTAAATCTGTCGGTGCCACGATTTTATTGCCGTTTCATATGTCCGGCGGGTGCAATGTTCGGTATATTGAGTCGTTTTGCCATCTGGAGAGTGGGCAAAACAAATAATGAATGTATTGATTGCCATCTCTGTGAACAGAATTGTGAAGGTGCGTGCTCGCCGACGTCGCAGATTCAAATAAACGAATGCGTCCTGTGCATGAATTGCCTGAACGAGTGTCGTCATCATTTAATGACGTATCAGATCGCTCCTTCCGCTTCGGGTGAAGTTCTCGGACCGGATCTGTCCCGCAGACAATTTTTAGCTTCGGCAGTATCCGGAGCCGCATCCATTCCCATGTTGCGGGTAAGCGGCCATATCGGAGGAAACTGGGACCCGGCTTTGGTGCGTCCTCCCGGCGCCCTGCCGGAAAAAGAATTTCTTTCCCGCTGCATCAAATGCGGTCAGTGCATGCGTATTTGTCCGACCAATGTGATTCATCCAGCCGGACTTCAGGGCGGCCTTGAAGCATTGTGGACCCCGGTTCTCAATTTTCGTATCGGAACCAGCGGGTGTCAATTTAATTGCATTGCCTGCGGAAATCTTTGTCCAACGGCGGCGATACGGCCCATCAGCTTAGATGAACGGTTGGGAAGAAACCGCTATGTCGATCACGGACCGATTAAAATCGGAACCGCCTTCGTCGATCGGGGCCGTTGCTTAGCCTGGGCTATGGACAGACCCTGTATCGTTTGCCAGGAAAATTGTCCGGTAAGTCCCAAGGCCATCCGGACCCGTGAAGTTTTCAACACGATTGATACGGGTTCCAAGCTGATGGTGGCAAAGGCCGATACCTTATATATTGAGTTTCAGGGCACCGGTCCCGGCATGGATCAGCTGGCCACAGGTGACTATTATGCCTTGGTTTTGCCGTCAACCGATCATCGACCGCGGCGAATCGTCAGCAACTGGGAAAGGGGTTTGCGCATTGCAGACGGGCTGCCCTTTGAATCACCGCCGGTGCTGGGAAGTCGTGTTGAAATTCAGATACGGCTTCAGCAGCCCTATGTCGATCCCAAACACTGCATCGGCTGCGGCATTTGCGAACACGAGTGCCCGGTAACGGGAAAGCGCGCTATCCGGGTGACGGCAGACAATGAGTCAAGAGCCCCTGAACATGCATTGCTTTTGAAACAATGACGATTTTTTGGGGAAAATTTTATAAAGATTGAAGCTCCCTGCAGCAAGCTTCAGGGAATCTTCGACTGTAGGAAATTCTGCTTTTTAAATATTCGCTCGCTAACCCCGCAGGAAGCTGCGGGGAATGCGCTCGCTTTTTCAGTTCAAATAAGATGATGAAAAATATTAAGAATTATAGGAGGATATAAAATGCGCCGAAATGACGGCAAATGGTCCCGCAGGGATTTTTTAAAGGGTACCGGTACTGCCGGATTGGGAGCGGTCATGGCACCGGTCAGCCAAATTGCAAACGTAACCGAAGCACAAAAAACGATACCTGTTCGACCTTTCGGGAAAACCGGAGCAAAGGTTTCAATGCTTTCACTGGGAGGAATGTTCGACATCGCCTCCAACCAGATCATGATGAAACAGGCCGTGCGTTGGGGTGTGACCTACTGGGATACCGCGGACTGCTATCAACACGGCAGCGAAACCGGCATTGGAAAATATTTTAGTAAATATCCTGAAGATCGCAAAAAGATTTTTCTGGTGACCAAATCCTGCGCCCGGGATCCCGAAGGTATGACTCGGCTCCTTGATCGATCCCTTGAAAGAATGAATATCGACCATATAGACCTTTATTTTGCTCACGGAATCTACGGAATTAATGAATTGAATGAACGGACCAAAATCTGGGCGGAAAAGGCCAAGGCAGCCGGGAAAATCCGTTTTTTCGGCTTCAGTACCCACATAAATATGGAAACATGTATGCTGGAGGCGGCAAAGCTTGGATGGATCGACGGTATCATGATGACCTACAACTTTCGTTTGATGCATACCGACCGTATGAAACGAGCGGTAGATACGTGTGTGAAAGCGGGCATCGGATTGACGGCAATGAAAACCCAGGGTGGAGGCTCGGTTAAAACAAATACGGATACCGAACTCAAAATGGCCGGCCGTTTTTTACAAAAAGGATTTACCGACGCCCAGGCCAAATTAATGGCAGTTTGGCAACATCCGGATATCGCCAGCATTTGTTCGCAGATGCCGAACATGACAATTCTTAAGGCCAAT
>JBFFCW010000391.1:0-3971 GCA_041559695.1 Desulfobacterales bacterium | reverse complement strand
TATATCTCTGATATTATTATATTTTGCATTTAATTTTTTTTTAAAGAAATGGCAATTCCGATCTCACTGGGAAGTTAAATTACATCTAAGAAAAACAAATTTTAAAAGATCTGGATCATCTCCAAATTAGTTAGAGTAAAAAAGGGGAAAATGTATTTTTTTGATTTAAAACAGAATGGACATCCGGTATCTCCAAAGGATATCAGTTTTTTCACCCATGAAAAAATTTATCCAAAGGAGGCCTGCGATGTCCGTAGCTACTATAGCACCTTATTTCCCCTTTCGTCGAATCAAAATTATCAATCAACAGGTTTTGCCCGATGCTGCCGAGGCGCGCATCCAAACTCAACCCGACAAACGCTTTCAACCCATTTGTCAATGTTGCGGCCAAAAAGCTTCCGGGGTCCACAGCTGGACACAGCGCACGATTCGAGATTTGAATTTGGCCACAGCAAAAGTTTGGATCACCTGTCAGTATCGCAAACTGTTTTGTATCCGGTGTCATCAGATCAGCATCGAAGATCTGAAGCTGTTTCATCCGTATCTACGGGTCACCCACCGCCTGGCGCTTTATATTCACCACTTGTGCCGGTTTATGACCGTCATCGAAGTGGCTCGACACCTGCAGTTGGATTGGAAAACAGTGAAAAACATCGACAAATGGTTTTTAGAGCGTCAATACGGTCAACCCGATTTAAATGGGCTTCAAGTTTTAGCGGTGGACGAAATATCGGTCAAAAAAGGCCACCGCTACTTGACCGTGGTTTTGGATTATCTGTCCGGCCGAGTGATCTATGTCGGCAAGCATCGAAAATCCAAAACACTGGAAACATTTTTCAATCAATTAAGCCAAAAGCAGCGCGACTCAATTGAGGCCATTGTCATGGACATGTGGGACCCGTATATCAAAGCGGTTAAAAAAAAGTACCTCATGCAAAAATCGTCTTTGATCTGTTCCATGTAGTGGCCCAATTTAACCGCGTTATCGATAAGGTGCGAAACAGCGAATATCGCAAGGCCTCTGAAGAAAACAAGGCCGTCTTTAAAGGGGCCAGATACCTACTGCTGAAAAATCGTAAAAATATTCGGCTTAAAACCCAGCGTGAGCAACTCAAACAGCTGCTGCAATTAAATGAGGTGATCAACACCACCATGATTTTAAAAGAACAGCTCAAACACATCTGGGGCTACCGTTCACGCAGCTGGGCCGGCAAGGCCATCAAACACTGGTGTGAGCTGGCAAACTCAATAAATAATCGCTCCTTAAGCAGTTTTGCCAAGATGTTAAATCGTTATCGTTATGGGATCCTAAATCACTGCGATTACCCCATTCATACCGGCAAGCTTGAAGGGGTTAATAACAAAATAAAGGTAATTAAACGTAAAGCATATGGGTTCCACGACTTGCGCTACTTTACATTAAAAATATATCATGCTTTCTCCAATTAATCGGGAGAAGAACCTTATTTTTTAACTGGCTTCAAGGCCATGTATGACAGGAATAGTGGCATAATGGAATATTGGAATACTGTTACTTAAACGAATATTTCCATTTTCAAACCAGTATTGCATTATTCCAGCGTTCCAGTTTTCCAAACCTAATTTTTATTAAAATTAATATTCACGGGGTGAAATTTTACCATGCGATGCCCTTGCCTTTCATTCCACCGCGCTTGATACCATAATCCATGCCGAGTTGCGCCCGGGTCATGAAGAAAAGTAAGAAATGCGAAAGCTTGGTAAAAGGTATGGCAATTAAAACGATATGGCCGCTGATAATATGTGCCATCAGCCAAAAATAGTAATCGGGCGCGCGGTGATAGGCTAAAAAACCGGTAATAAAAGGCGCCACGGCAATCAACAACATCAGATAGTCGTACCAGTTGGTGATAATTCGGACTTCGGGAAGCGCGATGCGGCGCAGGATTAAAAAGAGGACCGAAACAATAACAATAACCGTCAGGCCGTCCGCCACGGCTTCCGGCAGCGTCCAGAGGCTGAAACCCCATTTTTCATTGAGCAAAACGTTATGGCCCAGCAGTAAGATCGGCGTAAACAGCAAGCCGAAATGCATCGCAAATACCCAGAGCGTAAACCAGGGGTTATTGCGCCAGCTTCTGGTTCCGTATGGAAAAATCCAGAATAATATGGAGCGCAGCGCTCCTTTGACACCGTAAGACACATTCTCGTTGTAGGTGACCCGGTCAAGTTTCCAATCAAGGCCTTTGATATAACGCACACCCCGAACAATTAAACCGATAATAAAAATTCCGAATGATATCCATACCATCGGGCCGGTTAAAAACTCATACATGCGTGACTCCTTATTGTTCGAATTACCGCATTTATTTTAAAATTTTATCTAATAAAAGCTCTTATAAACCGATCTCAAATATGTGGATCGGGGTTCAGGGCCCCCGCAAAATGCGGGATTTCACATCTTGATTTGAAAAAGGCGCGGGACAACGCAGCCCTGGGCACTCAGACGCATGTTTGAGATAGGTTTTATTCTTCATCATCATCCCGTTGGCTCAGGAACAGCCAAAAGAAGGTGATGCCCAAAAGCGCACCGACGATTAAAATGTAGGTGATACTTTCCGTGTGAAGCATATATTCCTGTAACGTGTGAATGGTGCCTTCCATAATATCAGCCTCATTTAAATTGTAATCTGCGAGTTATTTTTATTTTAGATAGATTCAGTCTCAAACGTATCCCAAATGCACTGGCTGATGATCGTCCCGTAATACGCGGGACTTAAGGAGCATTCCGCAAAGTAAATTTGCTCCACTTTAAGAGCGCTTCGCTTGAAGCAGGGGATAATTTTCATTGGACAATTGTTACCTCCAACCTTAATCCGCCGGAGTCGGAGCTCCTTAAGGCCGTCAGGCCGCTCCTCAAGTGCCCGGCTTTTCACCGGGGACGCTTCATTTTTAATGATCTTCATAATCCGGATGCGAATACAAAATCGGCATCCGGGTAACGATAAAGCGAAACGCAATGAGGCCGACGGTCACCAGAAAAACCGAAATGACGATTTCCATCCAATGCGGAAAATAGCGTTCACTAGATGGCAGGTGCCAGTTAAATGCCACCAGAGAAATGTTTAAGCGGTTGACCATGATGCCCAACACCGTCCAGGCTGCCGTCCATCTGATCAGTTTTATATTTTTATCACGCACCCCGACAGCATACAGAAAACAGGGCAGCGCCACAAAACCCAGCAACTCCACCAGATACCAGAGACCATAATTGGTCGCCAGCAGGTGCCAGTTATTGCCTTCCGATATGCCGATCACCTTCGTCATAAAATAGCCGGCCAGCACCAGCGATGCGGCTTTGCCGAACCCGAGCGCCACCGTATCTTTTTCCTTCAAATGGGCCTCGTCCATTTTATGGGCGAAATAGCGATGGGACAGGGTGCTTTCAAAAATCACCATCGACAGACCGGCAATAATCGCCGACACAAAGAAAAAAACCGGTAGATAAGGCGAATACCATAGCGGATGCAGTTTTGCCGGGGCGATCAAAAACAGCGCGCCCAGCGATGATTGATGCAAAGTTGACAGAACAACGCCGAAGATCGTTAAGAGCAATGTCAATCTAATCACAAGAGTGCGTGCCCGTTTCAGACCCAGCCATTCCATGGCTGCCGGTGAAAATTCAATAAAAAGTACGCTGAGGTAAAGCGCAACACAGGCGGCCACTTCAAACAACAGCGAGGTGGTTCCCTGCTGCATGATAAACGGGTAGGGCAGGCGCCAGGGCCTGCCAACGTCATAATTCAATGCGATGACCACCAGCGCATAGCCCAGAAATCCGGTCAAGATCGCCGGCCGGACCGCAGAATGGTATTTTTTCATTCCGAAAATGTATACCGCCGCTGAGGTAACGAATCCCCCGGCTGCCAGGGCCACACCCACCAGAAGGTCAAACCCGATCCATATCCCCCAGGGATTATAATCGGACAGAT
>JBFFCW010000390.1:0-3971 GCA_041559695.1 Desulfobacterales bacterium | reverse complement strand
GCTGCTCCGCGGCTGGCTCCGGAAAAGCGGCCATCGGTGATCAGGGCCACCTCCTTATCCATGCCCATGCCGGCCAGGGCCGAAGTCGGTGACAGCATTTCACGCATGCCGGGTCCGCCCCTGGGCCCCTCATAACGAACGACAATCACTTCGCCTTTTTTGATCTGACCGTCCATGATGGCCTCGAACACATCTTCTTCGGAATTGAAAATCCGGGCCGGTCCGGAATGGGTCAGCATCTCTTCAGATACGGCGGCCTGCTTGACAATGGCGCCATCGGGCGCCAGATTTCCGGTCAGGATGGCCAGTCCGCCACTGGCGTGAACCGGCTTTTCAATTGAACGAATAACCCCATAATCCTTCACACCGGCGTTGATTTCGGCCAGCATGTTCCCGAGCGATTTCCCGTAGACCGTCGGCGGTTCCGTTTTGATGAGTTTGGCTTTTTGCAGTTCGGCCAAAATGGCGGGAATTCCGCCGGCATAAAAAAGATCCACAACATGGTGGGGACCTGCGGGAGCGATCGAGGTCAGGTGGGGAACTTTAGCGGTAAACGGGTCAAGATCTCTGAGGGTTAAATCCAATCCGGCATAGTACGCCAAAGCCGGAATGTGCAAGGCCGTGTTGGTCGATCCGCCCAGCGCCATATCGGCCGCAATGGCGTTGTGAAATGCATCTTGCGTCATTATATCCAGCGGCTTCAGGTCTTTTCTTACCAGGTCCACGACTTTGTAGCCGGTTTCTTTGGCCAGCCATATTCGCTCAGAAAAAACAGCAGGGGCGCTGCCGTTAAACGGCAGGGACATGCCCAGCGCCTCAGACAGGTTATTCATCGTGTTGGCCGTAAACATTCCCGAACACGAACCGGCGCCGGGACATGCGGCGCATTCGAAGGTATCCAGTTCTTCCCGGGAAATTTTTCCGCTCTTGAAACGGCCGACAGCCTCAAAAACCTTGTCCAATCCCGTATCTTTCCCATAAACGTTGCCCGGCAACATCGGACCTCCGGACAAAAAAATAGAGGGAATGTTGAGTCGGGCGGCCGCAATCAGCATTCCGGGAATAATCTTGTCGCAGGATGCCAGCAGAACCAGGCCGTCAAAGGGATGGGCAACTGCCATGGTTTCAACGGTATCGGCAATGAGCTCCCTGCTGGGAAGTGAATATTTCATGCCGGCATGGTTCATGGCGATCCCGTCGCAGATGCCGATGGTGTTAAAAACCAGCGGTGTTCCGCCGGCAGCATAAACACCGGCTTTGACGGCATCGACCAGTTTATCCAGATGCATGTGCCCCGGTATGATTTCATTAAACGAATTGGCAATGCCGATGATCGGACGGTCCAATTCCCAGTCTGTGAAGCCATCTGCTCTTAACAGCGAGCGATGCGGTGCCCTTTCAGGCCCCTTGGTCATTAAATCGCTTCGTTTCGTCATTTTAATTCTTCCTTCTGTTAGGGTTCGGATAATTCAATCGTTATCCCGTTCAGGGCACTGGGTTTGGTCAGAGCAATCTTTTTGCCGCGCAAGCCAATTCTTGGCGTTTGATCCCGCATTTCAATGCCGCGCTGCTGAAGGGCTTCAACCTCGTCTTCGATATTGTCCGTCAACAGGCAGAAATGATGAATGGCGTCTCCTTTTTCTTTGATAAACCTGGCCATCATACCATCTTCACTTGAATCCTGGATAAACTCCAGGCTGATTCCGCCCAATTCGACAACAGCGCATTTTATCTTGTTTTCCGGAAATTCTTTGATGGCCGGAGATTGAAAATCTACAATTTTAGATAACGCTTTCAAACTGACATCGATATCTTTTACGGCAATTCCCAGATGGCCGATCGATTTTATCATCGCAATTCTCCTTTGGACGGTTTATTTTTCTCTCACAGGCTTCAGCAGTTTTTCCACAAATACCGGCACGGGGATAAGCTTCTGGGACAGCATGATTTCTTCGGTTTGCCGCCAGGCGGCCGGATCAATTTTCCCGAATTCAAAATCCGGTGTCGGCATCATCAGGATGCGGGTTGCCGGCAGTTGTTGGCGCACAATTTCCTCGGGCGTTTCTTTGTTGTATTTTAAAACGGTATCGATTGCCTTTTCTGCATTGGCGGGCTTGAGGACTTCCCGCCATCCTTGCAGCAGCGCTCGGGTGAAATTTTTAACCGTTTCAGGGCGTTCCTCAAGCATTTTGCGGGTGGTGACCACCGAGTTGGCGACAAAGCGGATGCCCATTTTGCTGGGATCCATCAAATCAAAGCGTTCCCCGGCTTTTTGCAGCTTGGCACCGATAATAGGGGCCTGGGCATTGCGATAAAGGGGCCACAGATCGACTTTGCCCTGGTAAAAAGGGGTATAATCGTAGCGTACACTGAAAAGATTCACCTCGCTTTCTTTGATGCCATATTTTGCCAGCAGCGCACGCATGATGGTCTCATCATTCCCTCCGTGGGTGATGCCGATGGTTTTGCCTTTTAGGTCCTGCGGTGTTTTGAGCGGTGTTTTATCCGGCCGATAAATCCAGTGCAGCGGATTGATCTGAAAAAGCTGGGCGATGACAACAATCGGTGCTCCTTTGGAAACCGCCCGAATCACCTGATCGGCGGATGCCACCCCAAACTGAGCGTGGCCCAATTCCAGTTCCTTGATGGCATCTTTTTCAGGGCCGCCCGGTTTGACGGTTACCTTCAGGCCATTTTCAGCAAATAACCCGCTGTCATGGGCATAAAGATCCCCGACCACACTAATATTAAAAAGCCACTTGAGGCGGTAGCTCACTTCTTCCAAGGGTTTTTTTTCATCCCGGGCACACCCCGCTAAAACCAGGACAAAGCCTATCGCGATCGCCGTCAAACCGAGTTTTTGAAGAAGTTTTCGCTGCATGAAGTACTCCATTCGAGCATGGCAACCAAGGCCAAATAAGACGATACGTGTAGCTCATTTTAGCTCACTTCGAACTTACCCACCGTATCCGTTAAATGTTGCCCAACCGTTTCTTGACAAGCCATCCGATCCATTCAAGAAAAACCAGGTATACAGACGTGCATATACCGATTAAAAAAAGGGCCACCAGTATTTTCGCCAGATCACTTTGGTAAAGGGCGATGCGGATACTGTACCCGATGCCGGCATTGGCTGCAATAAATTCTGCCACAATCGTGCCCACCATGGCCAGCGTAGCGCTTCCAACAATAACGGTAATCAGCTTGTGGATATTTTCAAAGGCCCGGATTTTGGCCTGCAGACGCCAGTTCATCCGGAGGGTGGATTCAAAGAAGTGCTCGATTTCCTTGACAGGCTCGGACAATATGCCGATGAAAGAAAGCAGTAAAGGAAAATAGCAGATCATCGCCGCAATGAGCAGCCGGGAGGAAAGCCCGTCCCCCAGCAAGATAAATATGATCGGCGCCACGGCGACGATCGGGTAGGCCTGAATATTGTAAGCGGCCACCCGGATAAACGAACCGATCCAGATGGTCAGCCGACCGATAATTCCCACAACAGTTGCCATACAGATGGACAACAGGTGGCCCAGAATTGCAACGCACAGGGTGTTGAGCACCGCCATCAGGTATAACCCGAAATAGCGACGACAGGTGGTCCAGATTTCAGTAACACCGGGGATCGTGTAATCAGACAGGCTCAGGCTATATTTCACCAGCATCAGGGCGGCAAGGCCGATGAAATAGATTATCAAGAATTGATAAATGCGCCTATGCAGCATTGACGATCTCCAGCATGCTTTGCTCAAGATCCTTTTCGTTCAATATCCGCTGGCCATTAAAATCCTGACCTTGAAGTGACACGGCCTGCGGGGCCTTATAGTGGCTGCGCAACACAAGGATCTGTTTGCAAAATTTTGAAACCTCAACCACATGATGGGAGATATATAAGAAACAGCGTTCGGGAAACAGGGATTTGATTTTTAAAATGATCTTTTCTTTAGTGATTTCATCTACGTTGGCCAGGCTTT
>JBFFCW010000389.1:0-3994 GCA_041559695.1 Desulfobacterales bacterium | reverse complement strand
GCGTCGGCTTCTCGTGCGCGAGCGTGCTGAACTACCCGCTCATTCCAGACTGGGCAAAAGAAAAAGCCATCCTCGAGTTGCTGGCAACCCGGGAAAACAAGTTGGATGCAGTCGTTCAATGCGGAACGAACATGAGCTTGATAGACGTCAGCGAGAAGTTGGAGCCTGTTGCTGGGGTTCCGATTTTAGGGATCAACGCGGTGATCTTTTGGTATGCGTTGCGGGAAAACGGATTCGAAGGGGCTTTGGTCGGTGCGGGGAGATTGTTGAGAGAATTCTGAGGGGCTGACCTCGGCGAGGCGTCATTCAGCTATAAAAGAAGCGGCATAACAAGGCGCTGCAGCCGACAGCCAACTCCCTTCGCGGATTGTCGGCGGCTGAGCTTTGTCGTCAGCCAGACAGGCCGTATGATCTTGACCGATGCTAGAATTCGCATCAGAGACGAAACCATAACAAGAGGTGATTTATGCCAAACGATAAGCGACTTAATGAAGAAGCCGTTAGACGCCAATTGTCCCTTGTGACGTCCGTCATCAATTCCATTCCCGACTTGATCCTCTATAAAGACCTTGAAGGGGTATACCTTGGCGGTAACAAAGCCCTTTCGGAACTCATAGGGCGGCCAATTGATGAGATTGTGGGGAAGACGGATTTCGATCTGTTCCCAGAGAATGTCGCCAAATTTTTCCGCAAGAAAGACCAGGAGATGCTCGCTAGTCGCCATACGAGTCGTAATGATGAATGGGTGGACTACCCAGATGGGCGTCATGTCTTATTGGATACTTTGAAGACGCCCTTATTCGATGAACATGGAAAGCTTTGCGGCCTACTGGGTATTCGCCGGGATATCACCGGCCGCGAGTTCGCGGACGGAAAGGCCGGCGAACCTCCGGCTGGACAAGGACGCCCGCACAGCTCGCTGCTCTCAGCCGCCCCGTTAACGGCGATATATACGCAAAAAATCTACCCTTTCAAAATGGCATGTATCTCCAATCGGTAGATATCATTTCTGAAAATTGTTTGGATATTCGATTTTAATCACAAGTGACAAAAATTAGAATAGACAGTTGAGTGCGAGGTGAGTTTCAGATATCCAGATCATATCCGCAAAATTGACAAAACTTTGATATTCTCAATAAATCACTCCTTGAAGTCAAACTGGAATTGTCATGTTAATATTAGCAGTATCTGAGATAGAAAGCGACTATAACAACTGCTGCCGAAAGTGAGGAAATTATGAATATCGGTAGACTGCTCAATAGGCACGCAAAATTTCGCCGCAACCATCCGGCACTTATTTTCGGCGAAGAACGGCTCACCTTTGACTCTTTGAATTCCCGTGTCAACCAATTGTCCAACGGTTTCTTAAAGTTGGGCATAAAAAAAGGTGACAAGGTCGCGACAGTTTTGAATAATTGCGTTGAACTTCTGGAGGTTTTTTGGGCGGCTGCCAAAATCGGTGCGGTGGCTGTTCCGTTAAGCCCACTCCTTCGCGGAAAAGGTCTTTCGAGTCTGATTCGGGACTCGGATGCGGTTTTGGTCATTACCGAGTCCGAGGCTGCAGAATTTTTAAACGCAGTAAAGCCGGATCTGCCCCATATTCGTTCGGAGCGCTATTATGCGGTTTCCGGCGAGCATCCCGGTTACATGGATTATCAGACCCTCAAAGTCGGTTCGAAAGACATCGAACCGGAGGAAATAGAAATTTTACGGGATGATCCAGTGAACATCATATACAGCAGCGGCACAACCGGGCTGCCCAAGGGAATCGTCCATACCCACTATATTCGAGGACTCTACTGCTCGACTTTTGCCTCGTCGTGGCGAATGAGGCCCGAATCTATTTGTCTGCACACGGGAGCGGTCATCTTCAACGGTGCGTTCATGCTCCTGCTGCCAGCCATGTACCTCGGTTCAACTTTCATTTTTGGCCGTCACTTAGACGGCCCACAGCTTGTCGAAATCATTGAAAAAGAAAAGATAACGCATATTACAACGGTTCCAGCCCAAATTATTGCCATGCTCAATGCTTCTAATTTTTCTGCTAAAGCGCTGTCTTCAATAGAAGCGATTTGCTGCATGGGCGCCCCGCTCCATAAAAAGCATAAGGAAATGTGGAATCGGCGATTGCCCGGCACTTATTACGAAGCTTACGGATTAACAGAAGGGTTTTTTACCGTTCTGGACAAATACGATTATGAAAAAAAGCCTGAATCCGTTGGATGCCCGACACCTTTTTCCGATATTAAGATAGTTGATAATCAAGGAAAAGAACTGCCAGCCGGGGAAGTGGGCGAAATCATCGGTCGCAGCCCTCTGGCAATGGCGGGCTATTATAAACAGTCAGAGCTTACCAGCCAAACCATTATAAATGGATGGATCTACAGCGGCGACCTGGGCTTCACGGATGATGAGGGTTTCCTGCATTTGGTGGATCGAAAGAAGGATATGATCATTTCCGGCGGTATCAATGTCTATCCAAGAGACATTGAAGAAGTTCTTATCACGCATCCGTCTGTTCGAGAGGTTGCGGTGTATGGAGTTCCCAGCGAGAAATGGGGGGAAACACCGGTAGCTGCGGTGATTTTGCAGCAGGAAGCTACAGCCTCCCCCCGGGAACTCCTGGAATGGGTAAACGAGCGAGTTGCGGCGCGTTTTTAGAAAGTAAAAGAAGTCGCCATAGTCGATGAATTTCCGAGGACCGCAACCGGTAAAGTTCTCAAACGCACCCTGCGCGATATGTAATGGAAATACACAGATATAGATCGGGGCGATTTAGGTGTTGCCCAAAAGGGGTTTATTGGGGTGGGATGGTTAAGCCGCTTTTTTCTGTTTTTTCAATTCACCCTTGACCGCCAATCCAATTTTCCGGACCGTATAGGGCTTTTTGACATATTTTCCGGCACCCAGCCGCTGGGCCTTTTTAACCCGGTCCGTTTCAGAATAGCCGCTGGCAATGATTGCCTTTTGCTCCGGGTGCAGCTCGATGATGCGCTCATAGGTTTCCAGACCGTCAATTCCCGGCACCATAATCATGTCCAGAACCACTAAATCCACCGGTTCTCTTTTGAGCAGCTCAAGGGCTTGCTCGCCGCTTTCAGCCGTTTTTACCGAATACCCCAGTTGCGACAATATTTTTGAAGCAATCTCCCGTTGCTCTTTTACATCGTCGACAACCAGGATGGATTCTCCATTACCATGGTAATCAACGGATTTTTTATGGGGGGTATACTCAGCCTCTTGTTCGCGGGTCACCGGAAAATAGAGTTTAAACACGGTGAGTTTTCCGATTTCGCTTTCCACATGAATGTATCCTTTGTGATCCTTGACGGTTCCCCACACAACCGCCATGCCCAGGCCGGTGCCGCTTCTGCCCATTACTTTTTTGGTATAAAACGGCTCAAATATCTGGGTTATTTCTTCCGGCAATATGCCAATACCGGAGTCCGATACCGTCAAAACGACATAGTCGCCCTCTTCGACATCATCGTAACCCTTTATGGGCCTGTCAATATATCGATTTTCGGCTTTTATCTGAACCGTTCCGCCTTCCGGCATCGCTTCTGCCGCATTGGAAACCAGATTCATCACTGTTTTCAAAAGGTGTATCGGAGATCCTTTGATATTTAAAAGCGCTGAATCCAGATGGGTTTGCACTTTCACCAGCGGGTGAAATGATTTTAGTTTTGCGAGCTGCGGGCTCTCGAGATACTCGTTTATAATATCATTCAGATTTACAACCTTTGAAATGGAAACCCCTCTTCTTGCCAGGGTTAATAAATCCTGGACAATGGCGGCTGCTTTTTTACCGGATTCCTGAATGGTCCGCAGGGGTTCCACCAGGGGGCTGTCTTTGGGAAGATCCATTAATATCAAATCCGGATAACTGACGATACCGGACAGGATATTATTCAGATCGTGGGCGACGCCTCCCGCCAGGGTTCCGATGGCTTTCATTTTTTTGGCCTGTTGAAGCTTTGTTTCTAATTTCTGC
>JBFFCW010000388.1:0-4015 GCA_041559695.1 Desulfobacterales bacterium | reverse complement strand
ATACTAGACAAACCAACACGTAAAGATACCGTTCAAAACAACGCACACCGCTTTAGTCCAGTACCAGCGCTACAAGGCATACGATCACCAAAACGGCATAGACCTGATTTGGCTTTTTAGCATACAGCTTAGAATTCAATATGAAACTCGCCTTGAAATCCTTAGCAATACTGCTCATTCTATTTGCATCAGCAACTAGAAGTGAATCCGAACAAAAGAGCCTGGTGCCAGAAACCAATCAGAAACCTGGCTGGCAGCGGCTTGACAAAGGTCTTGAACTGGGGATATTTCGGGCGCCTCAAGCGGCTGCGGGCGGGGATTCACTGGTGAGGGTGCTGCGAATCGATCCCAAATATTTTCAACTGAGGCTGCTCAATGCGTCTCGAATTGAAAACGGTGTCCCGCTGACACCCAAACAATGGTGCCGGCAAAACGGGCTGGTGGCCGCCATCAATCCCAGTATGTATCAGACCGATTTTAAAACCAGCGTGTCGCTGATGCGCACAAAAGTCCACACCAACAATCCCCGGTTGTCAAAAGATATGACCATTCTGGCATTTGACCGGCAGAACGCCGATGTCCCGCGGGCAAAAATTATTGACCGCCAGTGCGAAGATTTCCCATCCTGGAAGCAAAAGTACGGGACTCTGGTACAGAGCATCCGCATGATATCCTGCACGGGAAAAAATGTCTGGAAACCGCAAGCGCGCCGCTGGAGTACATCCGCCATCGGGATTGACGAACAGGATAAGGTTTTATTTATTCACGTGCGCGCTTTGTACAGTACGCACGACCTGATTTATATCCTCAAAAAACTTCCTCTCAATATCTCACGGGCCATGTATACCGAGGGCGGCCCCCAGGCCCAATTATACGTAAACTCAGGCAATAAAGAATTTGAGCTTACCGGAAGCTATGAAACAAACTCAAATGAAGCCAATGAAGGCTCGATTTCCTGGCCCCTGCCGAATGTACTGGGGATATCAAAGAGATAGTTTCTACCCGAATTGATCGCAAACAAAACAAAAAACAAGCGTAAGGTTTTGAAAATGATCGAATCACCAAAAAGCCTCTGCTTTTATAACAGCTGGGGCTTTGTTAGTTAAAGGAGGAGAGGATGAACATCATAAAATTAACTGTAATTGCAAGCCTCATATTTGCTCTTATAATAGGGTGTGCCGGTGGAACACGTGGAAAACTTAAAAGAGTACAAAAACCCACAGAAAATGAACTCAAGCAGGACTGGCAAAATTATACAGTATATTACCGACACAATCTTGCCTTCGTGTACAAAATGAAAAATGGTCAAAAAATTATCATGGATAAACGGTGGGTTAAAGTTTCATCCGAGGATATGATGGCAAAAAGTAAAATCTTGTTCTCTGCCTGGGTGAAGGAGATTTTAGGGCAAAATGATGAACTCTATGGCTATCTGGTCCACCGCTATCAAGACCAGGGTTATGTCGGAATAGTCGATGAAAACACCGTAAAGTTAAGCTATAGATATGTCCGGACCTCAGGGGGTCCTTGATGAAACCAACCGTTGCTCTCGTCGGTATTTCTATTTCTAACAAATCAAGCCGTTCAAAAGTAAAGATATTTCAAACTTCGTAACCATAAATAGCAAATTTTCAGTTTTCCCGAATGGCACCATCCGCTGCGATACCGAAAATCTGTGAGGTTGCAAAATATTCAAAGATTGCTTATACATTTTTCACCGTATGGTTCAGGCACATCGGCAATCGATGCGAGGCAAGACGAATCGTATAATTTTGATAGTACAAATTTAAAAAACCTCATAGGAGAATCGACAATGCAAATCACCACGCTTTTGGGCAGCGCCAAAAGGAAAGGAAATACCGCAACTGTTCTGGGATGGGTAGAGGAAGAACTCCAATCACTGGGCCATGATGTGGAGCGCATCTACCTCAACAACAAATCTATCGGAGGCTGTCTGGGATGTGACAAGTGCGGGGAGAATCCCGATGAGATTGCCTGTGTCCAAAAGGACGATGCCATCGATATCATGGAACAAATGATCTCATGCGATGGAGTCGTGTTTGCTTCGCCGATCTATTTCTGGAGCTTTCCGGCCCAAATCAAGGCGCTTATCGATCGGGGCTACTCCCTGGTTACCAACTACCACAAACCGGGGCATACTTCTTTATTGGAAGGGAAACGCATCGGGCTGCTGGTCACCGGTGCGGACCCCTATGAGGAAAATGCTGAAGGCATGTTTACTACCTTTGATCGGATTGTGGACTATTATTTAGCCAGAAAATCCGGTGAATTGTACGTGGGTGAGTGCAACGCGCCAGCCGAGTTATCGGATGAGGTCAAGAATAATGCTTTCGAACTCGCTCGCGCTTTGGTGGGCTAAAATAATCCTTCAAATTTAACAAAAAAGCGTGGATTGTTGACTTCCACGCTTTTGTTATTTACAGCGCTTTACAAGATGTCGCGGTGATGGGATAAGGGATGAAAGGAGGTACAATTGTATCTCACGGACGACGAGAAGGAAATGCATGACGGTCATCTGGGTGAGGCGGTGAGCATGGCCATGTCTATTCTGGTGGATTTGGGCGAAGCCATCGATGCACCGGAGATGGTTGAAATCACGCATGCACACCGATAGCGGCTTTTATCTGGGTGATGCCGGCCTCGAGTTCGTTGGGCATCTCGCCGCACTGGGGGGGCAGGTGGCCGTGCCCACTTCCATGAACCATACCTCATTTTATATTTTTTCCCAGGCCGGCTATAAGGTTGCATACGAGAGTATCCGGGAGTGCGTGGAATCGGCTGTGGCCGGAAAAATCCTGCGGAGGCCTCCAGCATGGCTACAATCGCAAAATGCAGACCCCTGGTTGCGGGCCACGGCTGCGGCAAAATCTTCGCCACCCGGCAAAATATTAGTTTTTGGGGCGGGGTCGACCCGGCAACCGGTATGACCATCGATCCGCGCCACGAACTATTTGATCGGTTCATCACCGCTAAAGTTCTGGCCTTTTCCTACGGAAAAGGGTCGGCTGCCGCACCCCTGGTTCTGCTGGAACTCGCCAAACAAACAACAGCTCCGGCGGCCATAATCAATATCGAAACAGAGCCGCTGCTGGTGGCCGGCCCTATCATTAGCCAGCATTTTTATGGTACATCAATCCCGGTGGTCGCTTTGGCCCGGGCAGCCTTTGACCGGCTTCAACCGGGTCTGGCCGCGACCGTTGATGGTGTTAAAGGCGAAATTGTCATCCGTGGATGATGCACCGGATGCTTAACGTAAAACTTTACCGATGCCTGATTTAAATTATTCGAATTGTTGCCAAAAAGTTATTGATATTTTCGCAGCCATCTCATATTAAATATGTATTCCCCTGCTTGATTTTGACACAGTTTAAACTCACAGGCCGCTGTTTAAAAATCAATTTAAATGAAAAAAAATGCCTAAAGCCACCGATCAATATAATCTAAGCCTTGTGAATCCGAGCCTTGCCAAAGAATGGCACCCTTCTCGAAATGGAGATTTAACCCCCAGAAATGTTACACCCGGTTCAGGCAAAAAGGTGTGGTGGATATGTATCAGCGGGCATGAATGGCAAGCGCCCGTCTACAGCAGAAACCGGGGCAGCGGTTGCCCGGTTTGCAACAAACCCACCCTGACCGATGACAATGAAACGTTAATAACGAACAATGATCTGCGAAAGGAATGGCATCTGACCAAAAATAGCGGCCTGAACCTGAGGAATTTGCCCCCCGGTTTTAATGAAAAAGTGTGGTGGATCTGTGAACAAGGCCATGAATGGCAGGCCACCGTCAGAAGCAGAATTAAGGACCGCGGGTGTCCGGATTGCAGCAAAGATTTAAGCAGAAAAGATTCGTCAAGAAAGCTTAAATTAATGCCGCCCTCACAGAAAATTTCGATAGGCCCGGGTGGTGGTTCCAGAAAGTCCCCTTTTTCTGTATCGAGCGCAGCAACCGGATTTAGAAAAAATAAGCGTTTTCTGCACCAGGTCACGGTTAT
>JBFFCW010000387.1:0-4017 GCA_041559695.1 Desulfobacterales bacterium | reverse complement strand
TAAGAGCTTTCATGGAGCACCTTTCTTCCTAAAAAGAGCGTTCCAAATTTTAAAAAAGGGGAGCCCTTTATTTTTGAGGGATTCTACCCGTCGAGAGCCTCTGGGTCGAACGATCGATTTATACTTTTAAAATCTGGAACCCTGCGGGATTGCCGATCTTAGCGCACCTACCGCGTCAGATGCCGTCGCGCACAGTCAACGATAGCGCAACGTTATCTTCCGCGTAGCTGCAGCAACCTCGACAATCGCTCAATTTAGGTACGTTGAAGCTTAAATGGCGGGTTGCATGTTAAGGTTTCTCGGGCGATTATTCCTCAGGGTCAACATAATAATGAAAAATTTCAGTGTCAATTAAGGCGCAGTCTGCCGGCGCCTATTCTTTTTGCTCAACAAAAGATCTTAAAATTTCGCCCTGTTGTGCCGCAACGCCATCAAATTTCATTCCAAATCCCCGCGGGCTGCCCCAGGAAATGGTTCCGGCGAGTTTAAACGGTTTTGAATGGTTGGGCAATGAAAAATTCAACTCTACCTTCTGGCCGATGGTAAAATTTTCATTGGTCTCGATAAACACCCCTCCAATGCTGATGTCTAATATGTAGCTCTTGAAGTCTTGGTTCTGGACACGGTAATTGGCATTAATCAGACACGGTTTGCGCGGATTTTCCCGCATCGCAGAATCGTTTCCTTCCAGACTGACGGTCCTTTCGGGCAGTTCAACGGCCGGCATGGCTTCCAATTGCTCCAGCAAAATGATCTGCTGTTCCTCAGACATTTCGATAATCAATTTACACAACTGGGCGGTGACATCATCGCCGATAAGCCGCTTTAAAAGAATCAGTTTTTTGTCTTTGGGCAGATCGCTGATCAGTTTGAACAGGCGGGCGGTGATTCCATATCGGCCTAACTGAAGATCCGTATCCAGCATGCGTTTGCTCCTTTGGGTTAATGGCGACGTTACGGTTAAAATTTTATTGGTAAAGCCGCCGGGTGTCAATATTTATTTTTGATTCTAAGCGGTTAGCCCAAGTTGAACCGCTAAAGGCCTATGGCATTAAAAATATTAGGGAGCCACAATTTCAAATTCAGTGTTGATTTGGGCCACGCCTCTGACGGTGGCAGCCACCGAGCAGTATTTATCCTGGGAAAGACGGATGGCCTGCTCAACGGCTTTTTCCGTCAAATCTTTACCGCCCAGCCGGTATTTTACGTGGATTTTTCGATAGGTCCAGGGCGGATCCGGGTCCTGTTCCCCGGTGATGGTGACTTCCAGCAGCGTCAATTTCAAACGTTTTTTCTCTAAAATTTCAACTACATCCACCGATGAACACGAAGCCAGCGCAACCAGTAGCATCTGGGAGGGACTGACGCCGATACCGTTTTTTTGGCCGGACAATACAACCGAGTGACCAGTTGAATCCACTCCGACAAAGTTTCTTTGATTTAACCAGTGAACCGTTGCTGTTGCCATTGCCATGTCTCCTTTTTTGCGCATTGCGTGTATCGTGTTCCGCGCTGAGAATTCCAGCCTTGCGGTCTGAGTTTGCAACGCTTTATATCGTCAAATACCGTCGATAATTTTAATGATGACCAGCGTGACATCGTCGGCAGGTGCAACGCCCTGCTGAAAACGATGCAAGGCGTTCAGGATGGCATCCTGGATTTTTGCAGCCGGGAGATGCGAATTTTGGCGAATGATATGGTAAATGGCCTGCCTGCCGAACATCTCATCCTTTGGGTTGCGGGCCTCCCAAATGCCGTCTGTGCTCAACAAAATAATTTGACCGGCAGCCAGATCGGCGCGTCTTTTATCAGCATACTGCCAGCTGTCATCAATTCCTAAAGCGATGCCTTTGCCGGTCAGTTGTTCAAAGCGATCTGTTATAGGGTCATAGAGCGTTGCAGGTTCATGTCCGGCACGCACCCAGCTCAGGCTGCGGTTGTTCATATTGAACTCAAGGTAAAACAGGGTAATGAACCGGCCGGTATCTTCCACGTCCCGCGTCAGCTGCCGGTTGACGTCACCAACGATTTCGGCAATACTGCCGGGCAGCGCCGTGCGCTGCCGCATAAAAGCCCGGGCTGAGGCCATCAGCAGGGCTGATGGGATGCCGTGTTCGGACACATCGCCGATAACAACACCATATTTTTTTGCATCCGTCCCGGCGGTATCAAAAAAATCAAAATAATCGCCGCCGGTCTCATCACAGTAGATGCTTTTGCCGGCAATATCCAAACCGGGGAACCGGGGGTCTTTTCCGGGCAACAGGTTTTGCTGCACTTCTTTGGCCAGATCCAGTGATTGGCGCAATCGATAGCGGTCCTTGAGACCTTCGGCCATCTGATTGAAGTTTTCGGCCAGCGCGCCCAGCTCATCGTTACTGTTAACCGTTACGGTTGCCGCCAGATCCCCTTTTTCAACTCTGGCCATGGCGGCTTCCATGCGTCGGACCGGATCGACGATGCCGGTTGAAAATGTGCGGGATAAAATCATGGCCACGGCCAGGGTGACGATCAATAAAAAAGCCGTCAGATATAACAGGCTCTGGATGACTTCCGCCGGATCCATGACGAGCATCATGCGGGCTTTGTTGTACGATAAGACCGCCATCAAGATCAGCGGTAAAATGCTGGCTAAAACAAAGATCACCAATATGCGGGTGCGCAATTTCAGGCGAAACGCCCCCGGGGTTCTGGCCAGACCGCCTTCGGGGAAAAAGTCGGGCCAAATTTTCTTACATTGGGATTCGGTAGTGAAAAAGATGATGGCACAGGTAATGATTCCGGCGATGATGACGCCGATGAAAACCCTTAATCCTTCAATCAGTCCAGCGGTATAAGATGCGCCCTCGCCGGAATCCAAAATCAGGCTATATGTCGTCATCGTAATGGCGGCTAAAAACCAGTTAAAAAGGCTCATCAATGCAGCGACATAAGGGAAATCAAGAATTTTGCGCTGCGCTTTTTTTTGAAGAACCGGGTCAATCTCCCGATCAAGCCCTTTGAGGTCAGCAAATCGATTCAGATCTTTTTGCCAGGTGCTAAAAAAAATGATGGCAATAATCACCAGCCCGACGAACATGATCCCGACGACATAAAACGTGTCTTGGACCAGCTGGGCCGGGAATACCTGGTCAAAAAAAACAAAATACGATGTGACAATGCAGGCTCCGGCAAAGTTGGCAATCATCTGCAGCCAACCGATCGGACGCCCAAAATTATACATTATCCCATGAGAATGCCAGTATTTTGATGTTTTGTCGGTCATCCCATCACCTTAAATGTTTAGGAGAAAATATCGAATTGTTTAAATCGTGCCTTCAATTTGAATTTCTTTTTGACAGCAAGATTCCTTTTATCTATTATTTTCTGCCATATCAGTGCAATAGAATTTTAAACTTCTTCCCAAAAAGGATGATCAACAATGGAGAATTTACACAGAACCGCCTTAAACGATGAGCATGTCAGACTGGGCGCCAATATGGTGGAATTTGCCGGATGGGAAATGCCACTGCATTACGAAACCGGCATCGTTCAGGAGCATTTGATCACTCGCCAGGATGCGGGACTTTTTGATATTTCGCATATGGGCCGCTTCACCGTGCGCGGCAAAGATGTCCTTGAATTTTTGCAGCACGTGCTCAGCAACAATGCCGCCGCGCTTGAAGAAGAGGAGAGTCAATACACGATGATTCCCAATGAAAACGGCGGGGTCATTGACGATGCCTATCTTTACCGCTTTGTTCCCGATGAATACATCCTGGTGGTTAACGCATCCAACCGGGAAAAAGATTTTGCTCACCTGGAGGCGTTGCGCAAAGAATTTGATGAGGTGGAGCTAACCGATCGCACCAAAGAGTTGGCCATGCTCAGCCTGCAGGGACCGAAAACGAAAGACATTATGCTTGATATGATTTCTGGCGGTGGATTGCCCGAACCGCTGCGCAACTGTCTGAGCACGGTTCAAATCAACGGCAGTCAGGTGCTGGTTTCCCGCACCGGTTACACCGGTGAGCCGAT
>JBFFCW010000386.1:0-4034 GCA_041559695.1 Desulfobacterales bacterium | reverse complement strand
TTTTTATGATCACCCGACATCAAATTTACTTTCAAGACTCCAGAAACATGGAAGCCCTTGCGTCCGAAAGCGCGGATCTGGTGGTCACCTCTCCCCCCTACCCCATGATTGAAATGTGGGATACCCTGTTTGCCGATCAAAATGCTGAAATCGGCAATGCATTAGCGAAAGGCGACGGTCCAGGGGCCTTTGAAGGGATGCACAGGGAGTTGGATGCAGTGTGGCAGGAGGTCTGGCGGGTATTAAAGCCAAGCGGCATTGCCTGCATAAACGTTGGAGATGCGACCCGCACCATTAACAGCCGTTTTAGACTGTATCCGAATCATTCCAGGATTCTGAATCAGTTCCTGAAGCTGGGATTTGAGGCTCTGCCCGCGATCATATGGCGCAAGCAGACCAACGCCCCCAATAAATTTATGGGATCCGGCATGCTGCCGCCCGGCGCCTACGTCACCCTGGAGCATGAATATATCCTGATTTTGCGCAAAGGCCCCAAACGGGAGTTTAAACGGGATCCTGAAAAGCAACATCGACGGCAGAGCGCATTTTTCTGGGAAGAGCGCAATGCCTGGTTTTCCGATGTATGGATGGATGTTAAAGGCACCGCCCAGCACCTGGGAGATCGTGCTGCCCGAATGCGCAGTGCGGCCTTTCCCTTCGAGGTCCCCTATCGTTTGATCAATATGTTTTCCGTAAAAGGTGCTGTAGTGGTGGATCCGTTCCTAGGGATTGGAACCACCATGTGGGCGGCCATGACTGCCGGCAGAAACTGCATGGGGTATGAAATTGAACAAGGATTGCGCAATGAGATTTATGGCATTGCAGATTCAATCGTCAGCTATGCCAATCAGCGCATTGACCGTCGAATTCAAACCCATGTCGATTATGTAAGACGAAATCAAGATCACCAGGGCAAATTTAAATACACCAATCAACATCATCGGTTTGCGGTCAAAACCCGCCAGGAAATGGGCATGTTCATCAATTCATTATCCGCCATTCAAAAAATCGCAGATAATTGTTTTGAAGTGATTTACTCAACCGAAATTGCCCCATCGCTTTAAACGCAGTCTCGCACGCAGAATACCGCTGCGCCCTTTCAAATTAAACGCCGTCAGCGCCAGCGGCAGTACTTTTTCGATTGCTGGTGTAAGGTAGCATAGCCGAATCAATTCCATATACAATTGATGGATACTGGCACGCTGAATCCGGATTTGCGCCCCCGCCTGCTCAAATTTCCAGCGTCGGGCCAACTTGATGGCCTCCGTTTCCCCGTCCCGCAGGGTCACGCGCGCATCAAACGGGCCAGCTGGTTCATAGGCTTTGGTTTTACGATTGGACAAAGATTGAACCGCCGCCTGTGCCAGGGCCGACCGCCAGTTACGGGAATCAAAACGCTCAAAGCCCCGGGACTTGTCAATTGGAAAGCAATTGATGTTATCAACAACAGCGGCTGCCTGTTGACAGGCCACCGGACAGCCGGAAAAAAAAATCGGACGGATTTTCCACGGCGCCAGGGACGCGGCAAACAACTCGATTTCAGCCAGCAGTCGCCGGTTGACTTCCAGGCGGGCGATGCGGGAGGTCATTGTGTGGGCCAGAAACCCATCAGATCCCGAAGCGGCATGCATCCCTAAAAACATGACCGCCTGAGCCGCCATTGGACGTCCGATCCCGGGAATGGGGCCCCTGCGGTATCCGGATATCAGGGTTGCCCGGGAATCGAGCAGCTCCGGAAACATATTGTAGCCGGTGCGGTGAAAATCCTTGACGGTGACCTTTTTTACCCCGGCATCAAAGAGGGCGCTGACGACCCGGTTTACGTCCCGACTCATTTCAAGGCAGGCCTGACACCATTCATCGGTCAAAAAAGCGGAGGCCGCATAACTCCAGCAACCCGAGCTGCCCTCAAGATCTGCGATAATCAATATGTGAGAATAAGGATCTGGCATTTTATTTTAGATTGTTACACCGTTCCATCGATTCAGTGCTAACGGCATCGGAATCATGGTCTAGGAGCTATGCGCTCGTTGACAGGAATTGGATTCGCTGCAAGACGGGCGGATGCGAATAATTTAAGAACACGTAAAACGGATGCGGCGTCAGATTCGATAGATTGTCAACCGAAAGCTTCTTTAAGGCTGTCACCATCGAGCCGGGGTCACCAGTGGTTTCAGCCGCAAATTTATCGGCTGCGTTTTCATTCTTGCGCGACAGGATCTGCATTAAAATCCCGACAAAAAAATCAATCGGTGCGTATAACATGGCAAAAAAGAGGATACCGGCATAGACGGACTGCTGTGCCATATAGAAGGCGTCAAAAAGGCCCTGATAGGCAATAAAATGCGATAATAGAAACAACATCAGCCCGGTTTGCAGAATTCCCAGAATAAGCGCCTGGCGAATGTGTTTTTTCTTGTAATGCCCCATCTCATGGGCCAGTACCGCGACCAGTTCATTGACCGTGTGCTGCTGTATCAGGGTGTCAAACAATACGATTCGTTTGTGCTTGCCGAAACCGGTAAAAAATGCATTTGATTTTGTTGATCGCCGTGAACCGTCCATCTGATAGACATTTTCCAGCGGAAAATTGATAGTGTTGGCATAGGTTAAAATGGCCGATTTCAGTTCTCCTTCCTCCAGCGGTATGAACTTGTTAAACAGCGGCATAATCCATGTGGGGGCAATAAACTGAACCACCAGCATATAAAGCGTCACGCCAATCCAGCAGAACCACCACGCATAGGGGCCGGCATGTTGAAAAAATACCAGAATGGCGGCCAGCAGCGGTGTGCCCAGCAAAAGCGCCAATATCAATCCTTTTAACAAATCCATCACATAGGTCTGCCAGGTCATTTTGTTGAAGCCGAAACGTTCTTCAATAACAAAAGTAGCATACACGCTAAACGGCAGCGACAACGCACCTTTTAACAGCACCAAAACACCGATATAAATCAGGCCGCTCAGAACCGGCCCCAGTTCAAAAGCCCGCACCCATTTGTCCAGCAAAGGAAATCCTCCGGCAAACCAGAATACAAGAATCAGGCAGAGGTTAAAGGCCGATGTGATCCAGCCAAATTGCGTATTGACCTTCAGGTACTGCTGGGATTTACGATACCGCTCCGGGTCGTATACTGCCTCAAACTCTTGGGGCAGTTCGCTTCTGAGATGTTTGAGATTGAATACGTCGGCTGCGAGGTTCAAAATGAAATCAACACCGATGGTGCAGAGAATGATAATGGCAATAAAGTTCATCGGTAGTCCTTACAGCGGCAATAAACGGGTCAATGGTGCTGCGGGCTGGTTAAAAACTTAATGGACGAAGGTTGACATTATTTTGCAGCAGAAAATCGGCCAGTGCGTTGAATGTTTGGGCGCCGACCAGTGCTTGCCCGTTCATTAAAAAAGTCGGTACTGCCGTTACCCTGGATTCATATGCGCGGGCCCAATCGGCGTCAACGGTTTCTTTAAAAGTTCGGGCTGCAATTAGATTGTGAGCCTGCTCGGCATCAAGGCCAGCTGCGGTGGCGATATCAGCTAAAACATTAACATCCGCAATATTGCGGCCGTCTGCAAAATACGCCCTGAAAACGGCGTCATGAAATGCATCGCCTTTTCCCATCTGTTCCGCCCATTTACCCAGCTCCTGGGCCAACCGGCTATTGTAAGTCATTTCGCGATCCCCAAACGGCAAGTCCAGCTCCCGGGCAACCTGCTTTAATTGAACCAGCTTCTGTTGGATGTCGATATTGCGTCCCGCAAAAAGGTCTTCCAGGGTGCGGCCTTGCGGCGGGGTGTCCGGATGCAGTGGAAAAGCAAGCCATTTAATACGAACCTCGAATTCGCTCCGTAATCGTTCAACACGCCCGGTGATGAAATAGCACCACGGTCAGATATAATCCGAGAAAATCTCTAACACGGGGATTTTTGACATGTCACATCGAATCCTTATGAAAATGGGTGGTCCCAAAGAACCACCCAGCAGAACGAGGAGATTGAAGGAGGTTCACAAACAACCACCTCGGATTTAAGGT
>JBFFCW010000385.1:0-4038 GCA_041559695.1 Desulfobacterales bacterium | reverse complement strand
GTTGTTGCCATCAGTCAATCCGGCACTACCACCGACACCAACCGCACCATTGAAATGGTCAAAGAACGGGGCGCTTATACCCTGGCCATTGTCAACCGTCGCGATTCGGATATTACCTTTAAGGTCAACGGGGTGATGTATACCAGCAGCGGCCGGGATATCGAAATGTCGGTGGCTTCCACCAAAGCCTTTTATTCCCAGATCGTTGCCGGCGCCATTTTGGGACTTTATATCGCCAGATTAAAAAATCGCCGCGATGATGACTTTGTCAACGAGGAAACCCAGCGTCTGCTGGCGCTTCCGTCGCACATGCGCAAAGTGCTCGCCATGAGAGAGGCCATTAAACAATCCGCCCAGAGGCTGGCGGTGACCAGAACCTACTGGGCGGCCGTTGGCAGCGGACCCAACAAGGCAGCGGCAGACGAAATTCGCATCAAACTCAGCGAGCTTTGCTATAAAACGATTTCCTCGGATTATGTTGAGGACAAAAAACACATTGACCTGTCATCCGAACCCTTGATCATCGTTTGTGCCGCGGGCACAAGAAACACGGTCATTGGAGACATCATAAAGGATACGGCTATTTTCAAAGCCCACAAAGCAACTCCGGTCGTCATCGCAAACGAAGGCGAAGATCGTTTTGCCCCTTATGCCGCCGATATTTTTCAGGTTCCACAGGTTCAGGAGCATCTGGCTCCCATCTTAAACACGCTGGTGGGCCATATCTGGGGATATTATGCTGCCCTGGCCATCCATAACGGCTCACGGTTTTTATACCGATTCCACAAAGATCTGCAAAACACCATTGACGGGTATATCAAAGACGGATTGGATATTTACGAAATTATTCTGGAAAAACCATTCCGCGAAAAGGTGGCCCATTTTGACAAAGAATTTAGGCGGAAAAAAGCGGACAAACAGTTTCCGTCTACAATCGGCTTTGACGCGACCTCGGATTTAACCCTTTTGCTCAAATATTTATCCGGAAGATTGCCGGTTTCGGACTTTGAGCTTGATTTTAGCCAGAAAGGCACCGCCACCAATATGCTCAATGAGATGTTTAAATGCCTGGGGGGCGCCATTAACTATCTGGCACGGCCGGTGGATGCCATTAAACACCAGGCGAAAACTGTCACGGTTGGAACCAGTCGGATCAGTGAACGTATGGAAGGAATCTTATTTGATGCTCTGGCAGCAGAGAAAATCAATGTTTCTCAATTAACCGCCAGCAACATTATTGTGTTGAAAAACCTTCAAGATATTGTCCACGAGATTCCCGGCTCCATCCTCTACCGGATAGAGGGTTTAAATCTTTTGGGAGAACCGGTTGATAAAACCACCATAAATGTTGTTGCCAAAAGAGGTGCCGTAAAGAAGGTTCCTTCCCGGGTTGAAACCGATGCCCAGTTGAAAGGAACCAAACGCATCATTGTCAGACAGGGCAATGTTTATATCGGTAAGGGGCGCAAAGACGAGCGCAGCCTCGTGATCATACCGATCCTTTCGGGTTCACCTGAATCACCGAGCATCATTGAACATCTGGTTCTGCTGCATGTAACTTTTAAGGAAAACATCCCCCTGGGCGCCAAAATCAAAGCCCTGGGAGGAAAGTACGAACACATTAAAAATATCGTCCAGGAAAGCAGCGTCAGCTGGGAGGATCAATTGCTCGAACTCATCGAAGTCCAGGAGTTATTTGGAAGATCGGCTGAAAAGGTGGCTGAATTTATCGTATCACATGTCAGTGCCTAAATTCCGGTAACTCGGGCATTCAGTTCTTTTAAAAAAGAACTGGCCGCCGGCCGCAATACCAACCCACAATCCACCCAATTTGAGACCGCCAATGCGAATCTGCTCCGTTACGTGGGCTTTTATCGCCCTATTCATCGCTGGTATTCCCGCCTTCGCCTCAGAATCCTTTACCGCGGCGTCTGACGAAGAAGCGCTTCTTGCCGGCAAGGCGTTTATTTTCGAGCTCAAACCGCAACGCCAGAAAGGCGGCGGATATAAACTCGTATACGTCGTCGATGCACCGATTGATTCTTTCTGGAAGTTTAAGACAGATTTTGATAATGAATTTTTGTTGACCAACAAATTCATCAAATCCCACCAAATGGTCAGTCGCCGCGGTAATGTTGTCGTTACCGAAGATCTTTTCAGTGAAGATCTTTATGCTCACAGGCTTTGTGCAAAATTTCGCTGGCAAACTACGCTTTCGCCTGTTGAATATCGAATGGATTTTGTCCTTTTAAATCCGGAAGAATGCGGCCAAAAATTTCATTACGGTCACATCCAACTCGAGGCGCTTGAGTCTTTCAGTGAGAAAACCAAGGTCACCCAGGAAGCGTATTTTGACTTTTTTGGCGTCTTTTTCTGGGTGAAATATCCCTGGTATGGCGGGATGCGGCATTTTCTTGAGTATACGGCCCGCTGGGAACAGGACACTATTTTGCAGCTAAAGACAACATATATTAAAAAAAGTGCACAATAACCCATATTAAAATTGACATCAAACCGGAGTATGCTATAATCCGTATACAAAAGTGAATATTAGCTTTTACGGCATATTCCCGCTGCTAAAAAAAGAAAACCTTTAATAAAATCATAAATTACTGTTTTAATGTCGAATTTTATCTATTAGAGCTCTAAATACAGCATAAAAATCATTGTTTCAAATTCAATCAAGGTCATTCTTTTGTTGGGTCAGGGTGTATAAAAATGGATAACAACCTAAAACATGCGGGCACCTCCATTGATCGCATGAAAGAAATCTCTACCTGGGTGTCATCGGTACAGGACCTGAATCAGCTGCTTGAGCTGATCATCGAAACAGCCACACGGATGATGGACGCCAAGGCCAGTTCGTTGTTGCTATTGGATCCTAAAACCCAAAGATTGTATTTCAAAGTGGCCACCGGTGAAAAAAAAGATGATGTCAAACAGTTTGAAATCGATCTGGGTCAGGGCATCGCGGGGCATGTGGCTCAGACAGGCGAACCGCTGCTGATTCCAAATGTTTCCAAGGATCCGCGCTGGTATAAGGAAATCAGTGAAAGCATCGGTTTTGAAACGCGTTCGATTGCCTGTGTTCCAATGAAAGTCCGCGGAGAAATTATCGGTGTTGTTGAAATTATTGACAAAACCGACGGCAGCCAGATAACAGAAGCCGATTTAAAAATTTTATCCGGTTTTGCCGAACTTGCTGCGGTGGCAATCGGCAATGCCCGTAAGATCGAGCACGATAAAAGGGAAATCAGAGATCTCAAAGAGAAACTGGATCTTAAATATGAGCTGATTGGAGAAAGCCCGGCACTTACAAAAGTCATTTCCGATGCAGTCAAGGTGGCGAATTCGAAAGCCAGCACCTTAATATTGGGGGAAAGCGGCACCGGCAAAGAGTTGCTTGCCCGCCTGATTCACCGCGTCGGGGCAAGGAAAGATGAGCCGATGATCGTGCTCAATTGCGCCGCCTTGCCGGAATCATTGCTTGAAGATGAGCTTTTCGGCCATGAGAAAGGCGCCTATACCGGTGCAACCGGCCGTAAGATTGGAAAATTTGAGCTCGCCGACAAAGGGACGATTTTTCTTGATGAAATCGGTGAGATGAGTCCGGGCATGCAATCCAAGCTGCTGCGCATTTTGCAGGAAGGGGTTTTTTACCGCGTGGGTGGCAATAAATCAATCCCGGTGGATGTTCGCGTCATCGCAGCGACTAACCGAAATATCGTCGAAGATGTAACTGAAGGAAGGTTTCGTGAAGACCTTTACTACCGGCTGAATGTTGTCCAAATTCAAATGCCCCCTGTTCGGGAGAGAAAAGAAGATATCCCGTTATTAGCCGATTATTTTTTAAACATGTTTAAACTCGAACGGGGAATGTCGAAGCTGACCATATCGAAAAAAGCGCTGGATGCCATGATTCAATATGATTGGCCCGGGAATGTGCGCGAGATGAAAAACGCCATCGAAAGAGCCGTCGTCATGGGAAACGGCGGGGCAATCATGCCTGAAGATTTGCCTCAATTTGCCACCAAACCC
>JBFFCW010000384.1:0-4051 GCA_041559695.1 Desulfobacterales bacterium | reverse complement strand
TGCAAGGTGAATTCGGGTATTGACATTTCACGAAAAACCCGCCTAATTAACGGACCCGTAAAGCCGGGCATTTATAGTTCTAATTCTTGTTTTTAGTATTTAGAAAAATGATAGAATGCATTAACTTTAGGCATTTTTTAGGGTGCTTTGGATTGTATCTGGCAAGAACAATGGATGGTAACCTGTTTGTTTTGCCTGATTCGCTTTTTATATTGGAGGTTCGATGTCAGATATAGTAAAAACCATCAATGCCAGAGATCCGGGGGAAAGAGAATTTCATCAGGCTGTTCAGGAGGTCATCGACAGCGTCAAACCGGTGCTGGATCACAATCCCCGGTACCGCCAGGAAGCGGTCCTGGAGAGAATTGTTGAACCGGAACGCGTGGTCACCTTTCGGATTTCCTGGCTGGATGATCAGGGAGATGTCAGGGTTAACCGCGGTTTCAACATCGAAATGAACAGTGCCATCGGCCCCTACAAGGGGGCCTTGCGGTTTCACCCGTCAGTCAATCAGAGTATTCTGAAGTTTCTGGCATTTGAGCAAACGTTTAAAAATGCATTGACGACCATGCCGCTGGGCGGTGGTGCCGGCGGTTCTGATTTTGATCCCAAAGGCAAATCCGATGACGAGGTCATGCGCTTTTGCCAGAGCTTTATGACCGAGTTGTATCACCATATCGGAGCCAATACCGCCATACCCACACCCGATATCGGCGTCGGTGCCAGAGAAATCGGCTATCTTTTCGGAATGTTTAAAAAGCTCAGCAACGAATTTAGCGGCGCGTTGACCGGCAAGGGCATCAACTGGGGCGGCAGCCTTATTCGGCCCCAGGCCGCCGGTTATGGCTGTGTTTATTTTGCTGCGGAGATGCTGGCGACACGCAGCATCAGTCTGGCAGGGCAGACCTGTCTGGTGTCCGGTTCCGGCAACGTGGCCCAGCACACCGCTGAAAAGCTGCTGGAGTTGGGTGCCAGAGTGATTACCCTGTCTGATTCCTCCGGCTATATTTATGATGCCGGCGGTATCGACCGCGATAAACTGGCCTATGTCAAGCATCTTAAAAATATTCGCAGGGGTCGCATCAAAGATTACGCCGAAAAATATCCGTCGGCGGTTTATACCGAAGCCGATTACAGCCTGGATCATAATCCCCTGTGGGGCCACCGCGCGGTTTGCGCCTTTCCCTGCGCCACCCAAAACGAGATCAATGATAAGGACGCTTATAACCTGATCAACAACAATATTAAGTTAGTGTGTGAAGGGGCCAGCATGCCCTGTTCGCCCGAGGCGGTCGATATTTTCATGGAGCGAAATGTTCTCTTTGCTCTGGGGAAAGCAGCCAACGCCGGCGGGGTGGCGGTCTCCGGTCTGGAACTGGTGCAAAACAGCATGCGCCTCAACTGGCTCGGTGAGGAAGTGGATCAACGCCTCAAAATTATTATGAAAGGCATCCATAACACCTGCCTGGCGGCGGCCGAACAGTATGGGACTCCCGGTAACTATGTCAACGGTGCCAATATCGCGGGTTTTGTGAAGGTTGTGGAGGCGATGCTGGATCAGGGAATAGTTTGACGATGGCTCAAGGCTGAAGGCTCGAAGCGACCCTCGGATCAAATAAAATCCACAGATTACGCAGATTAACGCAGATTACACTAAATAAAAATTATCTTAAAAGCTTAGCAGTTTTTATAGCGAACGGATTTCCTGCCGCATGAATACCGCATAGGAAATGGCAAAACACACCACCGTCAGGGCAATCAGCGAGATAATATAGGGCAGCACGATCAGGATACTTTGAAGCAAAGGCAGCGGTCCGGCAAATCGCGCCATGGACAAATTCTCCAGGGGGCCTGCTCCCATGGTGATAGCGGATCGGGCGGACTTGCGAGTCGGATCAATAATGGTGGTGGTGGCATCGGTATACAGTTCCATGGGCGATGTCAGGATAAACGCCCTTACGATTTTTGCCTGCCGCATGGCGGATTCCATACTGGTATCCGCCGCATCGGATGCAAAAGCATTTGCCAATACGTTGGCACCGAGTGACACAAAAAATGAGAAAAATATCCAGACGGCCAAGGCGGCCAGGGCCGAGGTGGCCGTACTGCGGAACAAAATCGAAAACAAAATGGCGACCCCCAGCCAGAAGGAAATGTAGATGATACTGATCACCAGATAGATGACAATTCGCCAGATTTCTTCCAAACCCGGTATGATTCCCAGAACAATGAGCCCCAGCCCGGTGATGACCAAAACAATGGATACCATCATGACGGTGATCATCACCACGCCCGCCAGAAATTTTCCGTTGATGACCACATCGCGATAGATGGGCTGAGAAAGCAGCTTGCTCAGGGTGCCCTCGTTGCGCTCGCGGTTGATGGTGTCAAAACCTAAAACCAGGCCAACCAGAGGGCCAAAAAAGGCCACAAACTGCACCAGTGAAAACAGCGCCCCCGATGAGGTAAACAGCATCAGAAAAATAAATTGGGGTTTGGCAACGCCTTCCAGCTCGTTGCGGATATTTAATCCGACCATGTACGCCGTAATCAGGCTGACCATGGCAATCAAAGCAAAAATAATGGTAAACCGATAACTGGCAAAATGGTCGGCCAGCTCTTTTTTGATGATGGTTTTAATACCCCGCACGACTAAGCCTCCTGGAAATATTTCATATAGATTTCTTCCAAGGTATACTGCTCTTTGCCCACCCCGAATTTTTCCTCTGCCAGGTGATCCATATCGCCCTGGGCCACCATACGACCCTTGATCATGATGCCGATGCGATGGCAGATCTTTTGAACCTGATGCAGCATGTGACTGGAAAGTAATATCGTCATTTTCTTATCCCGGCACAGGCTCTGAATGAGCTCGATCATCCGATTGGTGCCGTCGGGATCCAGCCCCAGGGTGGGCTCATCCAGAAACGCCACTTTAGAATCCTTGATCAACAGTTCGGCGATACCCAGGCGCTGCCGCATACCGCGCGAATAAGCGGCGATTTTTTTATTCTGCTCTTCGGCAAGTCCCACCATTTGAAGGGCCGCTGTGATGCGTTCTTCGGCCATGTCAGCAGTAATGTTATTTAGTTCTGCAATAAACTGGAGCATCTGGCGGGCATTCAGATCACCGTAAAAGCCCATGTTTTCCTGCAGATAACCGATCACCGACTTGACTTTGATCGGCTCTCTGGCCGGGTCCATACCCAGCACTCTTGCAGAACCGCTGGTGGGCTCGGTCAGCCCCAGCAGCATCAAAAGGGTGGTGGTTTTGCCGGCGCCGTTGGGGCCCAAAAAGCCGAAAATTTCGCCCGCATTCACTCTAAACGAAAGCTTTTCAACAGCCGCCTGGCCGTTGTAAATTTTGGTCAGGTCTTGAGTTTCAATAATGGCTTCAGCACTCATTTTAACGCCTTCCCAACCAGCGGAATAATCCGAAAAGCACGCCGATCACGATTACGATAATACCGATGCCGATCCAGCCCCAGGCCGCGGATGCTTTGACCGTGGTTCGAAATTCCATGGTTTTGGCTGTTTTTTCACCTTCCACGTTGACGCCCACCGAGTAGTCGCCGACCAGGGCGTCTTCATAAGGTGTTATGATGAGCTCGACTTGCTTGAGATCGCCGGCCTCTATCGCGTCGATTTTTTCGGGTTTAAACTCAACCTTCCAGTTTTCCGGCTTAAAGGTCATAAATTTGATGTCGTGGTTTGTTGCCGAGCCTGTGTTTTTAACGTAAAAAGATATATTGGCCGGTCTGCCCCCCCGGGCCTCCAGAGACAACAGTCCCGAAGTCGTTCCGACCTCAAGCCCGTAAGTACCGGTCAAGATAACGGTTAAGTTGGCTTCGGCATTGGCATCACTTGAGCTGACCCGCACATTGATAGGATATTCACCGGCCGCAGCTCCCATGGCGGGTTTAACCTCCACGGCAACGCTGGTGCTCTGTTTGCTTTTAATTCGCAGGCTGGATATATACTTGGTCTCATAGGCTGGTTTGAAATTGATGTCCCAGCCCTGGGGCCCCTGGGCCAGCAGATCAAAGACCGC
>JBFFCW010000383.1:0-4078 GCA_041559695.1 Desulfobacterales bacterium | reverse complement strand
GATATTTTACATATCGGCCATGTAAGGTATTTGTCGGCTGCCAGAAACGAAGGGGATCTTCTCGTGGTCGGCTTAAATTCCGATCAATCCGTCAGGTTGATCAAAGGAAAGCGGCGGCCGATCGTTGCGCAGGATCAAAGATTGGAAATACTTGCCAGTCTGCAGGTTGTGGAGTATGTCACCCTTTTTGATGAACCCGATCCACTCAAATTAATTCAATTACTAAAACCGACGATTCTTGTTAAAGGTGCGGACTGGAGCGCGGATGAGATTATCGGTGCTGATTTTGTCAAATCCAGAGGTGGTCGCGTGGTGCGGGTGTCGTTGGTGCAGAATGCGTCGACCAGCGGCGTCATTGAACGAATCGTTAAACGCTTTTGTTAACCGTTTATTTTGAACCGCAGAATCCGCCTGAGGCGGACAGAATTTCGAAGTGTTCATATTGCTTTGTGTTTAAATACGTCTGCTGTTTCGGCCTGCCGCGGATTCGATATTCGATATTCAAAACCAAAAAAAGCTAAAACAGTTTGACTGCTCGACGGCGATTAAAAATGGAGAATCGCTTGTGATTCTAACCCACAAAAACGGAGCATCATTTTACCGATTTGAAAGTCTGGCAAGATTTTCGGAAATTCGGCATGGCATCTTTACGCGCCATTTTGGATGCAGCAACGGGCCTTTCGAAAGCTTAAATGTCAGTTTCGGCCTGGGGGATAAGGCGGCTCAGGTAAGAGAGAACCGCCGGGTTATCGCCCGGGCCATGGGAAGCAATGACCTGATTTTTGCGCAACAGGTCCACGGTGATCGAGTCCTCATATTGAATGCTGACAATTTTGTTTGCGATGAGGGCTCCGAACCGGTTGCGGGAACCGGGGATGCCCTTGTTACCGATGCTTCTGGGAAATTTGTAACCATCCAACTGGCCGATTGCCAATCGATTTTGCTCTATGATGCCAGTCGCCGGGTGGTTGCCAACATCCATTCGGGCTGGCGCAGCAGCATTAGAAATATTGCTGGACGAACGGTTCATATCATGCAAAAACACTTTAGGTGTCAACCCGCAGATATTATGGCCGGTATCGGGCCCTCCCTCGGGCCCTGCTGCGCGGAATTCGTTCATTACCGAAAAGAAATACCCGAAATATTCTGGCAATACAAAACGGCCAACGACCATTTTGACTTCTGGTCGATCAGTTGCGATCAATTAGCCGATGCGGGCGTTTCCCGGGAAAATATTGAAGTCAGCAATGTCTGTACGCGTTGCAATACGGCGGTTTTTTTCTCTTACCGCGGGGAAGGGCAGACGGGCCGGTTTGCTTCGGTAATCGGCTTAATTTAAAGAAAACAGTTATGACCCAAATTAAGCATGAAACCGTTGAGGTCCTTGCAAACACCCCGGCGGGCAGCGGGTACTATCGTATCCGGTTAAGCTGCCATCGGCAGTATGCGATAGCCCGTCCCGGGCAATTTGTCATGGTTCGTTTTCCCGAACAGGTTGATCCGCTCCTGCCGCGTCCTTTCTCAATTCATCGATTAATCAAACCAGCGGGTGGCACCACCGGACTGGAACTGCTGTACAAAGTGGTCGGCAAAGGCACTCATGCGCTGTCGCTCAGACAGCCGGGAGATCATTTGAGTCTGACCGGGCCGCTTGGCCGTGGGTTCGCTGTTCCGGCTGATGCTGCGCATATCAAAATTGTTGCCGGCGGGATCGGCGTCGCTCCCATGATTTTTTTGCTGGATTACCTGAATGAACACAAGCATGACCCTGCAGATATTGAGGTTTTTCTGGGAGGCCGGTCAAAAGCAGATCTTTTGTGTCTTGATGAATTTTCAACACAGGGCGTGCCGGTTCACAAGACTACCGATGATGGAAGTTCAGGCGACCATTGCCGGGTGACCGATCCGCTCGAAATCGCAGTCGTTGAAAATCGGCCGGATATTATTTTTGCATGCGGCCCCATGGAAATGCTGGGTTGTGTGGCCGGAATTGCAGATAAATACGGGGTTGCCTGTCAGGTCTCCATTGAAGCCATGATGGCGTGCGGCATGGGTGCGTGCCTGGGGTGTGCGGTGGCCGGTCGAAAAAGTTCCGATAAATATTTGCATGTCTGTTTAAACGGACCGGTGTTTGATACCCGGGAGCTTGAAATTTGAAACGCTCAATTCGGGTGATGTCCCCATTGGAATACTGGAATATTGGAAGAATGGGTCTTGGGAAAATGCAATATTGGAGATATGGCAAAATCTATCTCTCGATCCTACTTAAAATGGATAATTTCCCTTGGAAACCCATTATTCCATCGTTCCACAATTCCATTATTCCATGATTTAGGCAAAACGAACGCCTCAAGAAGTACACTGTGTTTTCAATCAGTTTTAAGAATGCCGAGATGCAAAATTAACGTTGACTTGAGCGTTATCCTGTGTTAGGTGCTCAATCTTCTGCGCTTGGTTTGAACCTTCCTGAAAGGGCGGAAGGTACCTGAATTCCATGAAAAAAGAGACCAAACGCTCACTGAGGGAACTGGCGTATTACAGTAGTCTGGGGTTTTCTGTTGCCCTATCGATATTTATCGGTCTGGCTGTGGGGATTTATCTGGATCGCCGATTTGAAACATCGCCGTGGTGCACCCTTATTTTCTTGGTGCTGGGGATTATTGCCGGCTTTCGGAACATCGCCATCGTGATTCGTAAAACTAGGAAGTTCTGATCGGCGGGAAAAAATGAAACGGGGAAGACATATTGGATATCCAGCAGCGAATCATTAAATTCGTTACCCGATGCAACTGGATTCTGTTTGGTGTTGCGAGTATATTGGGATTTCTGCTCTTTTCAGCCCATGTTGCCCTGGGCATATTTTTCGGCGGGCTGCTGGTTACCATCAATTTCCATCTACTGGCTAAAACGCTAAAAAAAGCCCTGACCCCACCCCATCTGGCATCTCACAATCTGGTTCTCGCAAAATATTACCTTCGTTTTTTGGTCAGCGGGTTTATCATCTTTCTGCTGATTGCCGGCCATATTGTTCATCCCGTTGGATTGGTCATCGGCCTCTCCATCGTTGTTTTCAGTATCATTCTGGCAACCCTGTGCGAAGTTAAGAAACTTATTTTGAAGGAGGCTGTCTAAGGATGGAACATCCCTATTTATTCATCGTTAAATTCTTTGAGCTTATCGGATTCGGCCATTTCGCCCACGCTTACCCCTGGGTGATTTACTCCTGGGTTGTAATGATTTTACTGATTGTTTTGGCCTTCCTGGGCGTTCGTAAAATAGACATGATTCCGTCAAAAGCGCAAAATGTCTTTGAAATTCTGATTTCGGGCCTGGAAGAATTTATGGTCGAGATTACCGGGGAGGAGGGTCGCCCCTTTTTTCCGCTCATCGCCACGGTATTTCTTTACATTGCCACCTGCAATCTGCTGGGCTTGGTTCCCGGTTTTTTTCCGCCGACCGCCAGTATTAACACGACTCTTTCCTGCGCGTTGACAGTGGTCGTGTTTACGCATGTAATCGGCATTAAATTTCATGGCGCCAATTACATCAAGCACTTTCTGGGACCTGTCTGGTGGCTGAGTCCGCTGATATTGATCATCGAGCTCATTGGCCATTTCGCACGGATCCTGTCACTGTCTATTCGTCTGTTTGGCAACATAACCGGTCATGAACTGGTGCTGGGGATTCTATTTTTATTGGCCGGTGCGGCCTTCGCACCGCTGCCGATCATGGCCTTGGGAATTTTTGTCGCCCTCTTGCAAGCGTTCGTTTTTTTACTTTTGTCGATTATTTATTTTTCGGGTGCGATGGAACATGCGCACTAAATAAAGTGCCGAACGTGCACCAAAGCTGGAAATGACTAAAGTTACAGCTCACCGCAGAGACGCAGAGGGCGCAGAGAGAAAATTTCTTTATAAAAACCCTCTGCGGGCTTTGCGCCTCTGCGGTGAAACATATAAAGATGACAGAATTCTTTAACTTTAGGCACTTTAGCTCACTTTAGTCACTTTAGCCCACTTACATATAGCTGTTAATGGGATAACAGAAGAAGCCCAACAATATATCCAGAAAAGGAGGT
>JBFFCW010000382.1:0-4078 GCA_041559695.1 Desulfobacterales bacterium | reverse complement strand
TTTCTGAGACCGACCCTGGCGGAATTCTGCGGAGCAAATAGAAACGCAGATATCTGGTGCACCATCTCATCCGCCCGGGTAGAAACCCGCCATTTCCGAATTCCGAAAGTCGCCGCCCGGCAAATCCCCAACGCCATCTACTGGACCTACCAGCGAGAATCTGCATTTGACGAGGATGAAAAAGTATTTGACTTTGAAATCCTGGGCGAGGTTCAGGAAGAGCAGTCCGTTAAAATGGACGTACTGGCGTATACCGTGCCCCGGGGTGAAGTCAACGCATTAAAAGAAATGTTTGCCAAAGCCGGGTTCCCTTTATCCGGCATATCCATCGTTCCGTTTGCTTTTCAAACACTGCTGCGCACCCGCCGGGTGGAAGCCTCCGATCAGTTTGTCGCCAGCCTGTACATCGGGCGCGACTGGTCGCGGATTGATATTTTTTCCGGAGGCAATTTGACGATGTCACGGGGCATTAAGGCCGGTGTGCGCACCATGATGGAGGCATTGAAGAAAGAAATCGAGGGCGACAGCAAGGGCCTTTCGCTGGTCAAATCTCCCAAAGAGAATGTCGGCAGGATGCGGGCGGTAAAGAAAAAACTCAAGCTCGATCTGGATGTTGCCCGGAATTATTTCTTCGGCTACATCCACGAGACACCCCCTTTGGATACCGAAGGGAAAAAGATCGGCATTAACGAGAACAGAGTATTTCAAATGATTCAGCCGGCTCTGGAACGGCTGGTACGGCAGGTGGAACGCACCATCCGGCATTATGCCTTGAACTATGAAAATGCCAGAATCGGCAAGATCTACATCTCCAGCGGGGTTACGCCCCACCAGCGCATTCTGAGCTATATTGGTGAAGAGCTCGGAATGCCCACCGAAGTAATGAACCCGTTTCAGGCCAGTTCCAATTTTCTGCCGGTGGTGCCGGTTCCGGATTCAATGTCCGAGCAAAGCTCATTTGCGCCGGCGATGGGCATGGCCCTGGCGGATAACTCACGAACACCCAACTTCCTGTTCACCTATAAAGACAAACGCAAAACAGCCCGCAACCAACGCATCAACCGCATGGTGTTCGCAACCTTTTTGCTGCTGATGGCCGGCTGCGTGGGGCTATCATTCTGGCAGGAAAGAATCATCCGGGACAAAGAGGCCAAAAAGCAGCAGCTGACATATCACCTGGAACAATATAACCTGCGGGTGGATAAAAATTTAATCCTTAAGCTGGTCGAACAAATCCGGCAAAAAAACAATTCCGATCAGGCGATCGGCAATAAATATATGAATCTTGCGGTAATCAGTGAAGTGGTTGATCTGACGCCTCCCAATGTGCGCTTGATCGGCATATCCGCCCGGCTGGGACCGCTGCCGGCCAAACAACAGCCGGAAAATGGCAAAAAGAAGAAAACGGCGGAAGCGTCGCCCCGGGTTCTGATTCTGGAGGGTATTGTCCAGGGGGATCGGCTGACGCTCGAATCGGCCCTGGCGGGGTATCTGTTGGAATTAAAGAACTCGCCGTTATTTGATCAACCGAATATCAACAGCAAATCCTTTGAGTTCTCAGGAAATAATGAAGTGTTGCGGTTTAAGGCGCAACTAAACCTGATTTGAGTTGAACGTTTCAAATTTTAAAAAGGAATAACGGAAAAGGGAACGAAAAAACAACATGGCAGACATGACGTCCAAAAATCCGCTGAGCCAGAGCTTATTGATATTGGTGATATGCGCGGTGGGGATTCTGACCTTTCTTTTCCTGATCCTGCTTCCGTCCCAAAAAACTTCGGCTGAATTGGACCAGGAAATCGATAAGCTAAATGTTCGCATTGAAGAACAGCGAATCCTGACACCGGTGTTTCACAGCCTGTTGAAACGGGCAAAAATGGCGCCGTCTTCGGCGTTGCCGTCACCTGAGAAAACCAAATTGACCCACGGCGAAATGAATACCATTTCTCAGCAATTCCAAGATATTGCCGTGCGTCATAATTTGAAACTCGAAGAAGTCAAAACCGATGTCAGCTCAATGATGGAAGATTCCGGATTTCTGATGATGCGACTGCGGCTGAGCGGCAATTTTTATAAATTTCGCGAATTTTTAGTGGATCTGGGATCGATTCCGTCTCTGGAACACATCGAAGAAATTAACATACGCCCCGTGAAAACGGCCAGGGAACTCCAGATAAAGCTCTGGCTGGGGCAGGAGTAATTTCGATTGCGGAATGCAAAATGCGGAATTTTAAAATACAAAAAAGAAGGACTGAGTGCTGAGGACTGGGGACTCAGCAAAAAATTCGACTTGTGGCAGGCAGAACACCTCACCGGCAGCCTGACACCTGACACCTGACACCTGAAACCTTGAATTATGTCAAACCGAGAAAAGATAATCGTCGGTCTTATGCTGCTTACGGTGGCCTATGGCATTTACGCCCTGTTTTTCGAGGGCAAGGGTAAGAGCAGCACAACACTCACCGCCGCCGTAAGCGCTACCCAGCAGTTGGTAAATTTGAACGCATTTATCACCAAGGTAGCGGAAGCTTCCAGGGCCGGCCTTTCTAAAGAAGATAAATATATCATTTCCCGCGCCGAATCCGCCTGGAAGCAGGACCCGCTGACAACGGTCGAATTAACCGATAGACCCGAAGACGAAATCAATCGGCAAAAGAAGCAGATCATACAGACAACGGGCCCGCAATTGAATGTTTCCTACACCGGCTTCATGCAGATGGGCGATAAGAAGTTCGCTATTATTAACGGCCTTGAATATACTGCCGGAGATGAGCTTGTGCAGGGCGGATTTAAAGTCCGCAGCATCACTCCGAGGCAGGTTGTGATTGTATCGACCGACAGGAGCAAAAAGAAGTTTATTTTTCAGATAGAAGAATAACAACCAGGGTGATAATTTATGGATACGCTTGAACAAACCAACAGGTTAGTGCGAATCATTTTGGCGATCTTTATTTCTTTTTTACTGATCGGAGGCTGTGCCAGCCCCAAACTGGACAAACAGGATCCATTTTTTGACGAATGGAAAACCAAAGCGGAAACCTCCAAGGGGTATTCACCGGCAAAACCGAAACCCAGAACGGAACAGCCGCAAATCATCAAGCCCAGGGCGACTCCGCAAGACATTAAGCTGGATGAAATTGCGGAAAAACCGCTGCCGACCCGCAAGATCAGCCTCAAAATGACCGACATCAATGTTTCGGTGGTGTTGCGGGCATTGGCCCGGGCTGCGGATCAAAATATCATTGTCAGCGAAAAAGTGGGCGGAAAGATCAACATCAATATCGCTCAGGCCCCCTGGGATCAGGTCTTTCTCGGAATCCTGCGTACCCAGGGCCTCAGTTACGCCTGGGAGGGGGATATCATTCGCATCATGACCGCCGATGACATGGATCAGGATCTCAAACGCCAGGCGCGCCAGCGAGAAATGAAACTCACCGAACAGCCATTAACCCGTATTGTGCCGGTTAAATATGCCACCGCCGACAAGTTAAAAGATAACCTGGAAAAATTTCTGACCGCTGACAAGGACGGCAACCCCATTGGTTCCATTCTGGTTGACGATCATACTAACTCATTGATTATACAGGCAATTCGTAACGACCTTAAAAACATCATCGCCGTCATTGACCAGCTGGACAAACCGACGCCGCAAGTGCTGATCGAAGCCTTTATCGTTGAAGCCAATAAGGACGTGGCCCGTGAACTGGGCATCCAGTGGGGCGGGCTGGTTCGTACCGGTGCCCTGGGAACCGGAACCGGCTTTGGCACCGGCGCAGACAACAACGCCCTCGGTGGCGATATCGCTACAGCCGTCAATCCAAGCTCCGGAAACGTGGTCAATTTGCCGGCTCAGCCGCTGGGCGGCTTTGACCCCTTTTCGCTGGGGCTTGTTTATCAGAATATCGGAGACGCCCTTCTGAGTGTGCAGCTATCAGCGCTGCAAGACAAGGGCAAACTCAATATTCTGTCCAGTCCCTCTATTACTACCCTGGACAATCAAACGGCTTATATTGAAAGCGGTGAAGAGATCCCTTACCAGACCGTGGAAGACGGGGAGGTCAATATTGAATTTAAAGAT
>JBFFCW010000381.1:0-4083 GCA_041559695.1 Desulfobacterales bacterium | reverse complement strand
TTTGCCGTCATCAGCGTAAAGGACCTCCTTGCCGGCAAAACCGGGGAAAATATTGACGCCCATCTCTTCCGCCAGCTGTCCCATCCAGCGGGTGAGTCGTGACAGGCTGATGATCAGACTGCCCTTGTTATGCATGGGCTTGGGTACAAACGGCACCGGAACGGCTGAGGTTTCGGTTAAATAATAAACTTCATCCCCTCTGACGGTGGCTTCAATCGGGCATCCCTTGTCCGCGTAATCGGGCATGAGTTCATTTAGGGCTGTGGGGTCCATGACGGCGCCGCTCAAGGCATGGGACCCGATTTCGGCGCCTTTTTCGATCAGGGCCACTTCCAGCTCCAGGTTTTTCTCCTTGGCCAATTGCATCAGTTTAATAGCGCCCGCCAGACTGGCCGGGCCACCGCCGACAAACAGCACATCAAAATCGATACTCTCACGTTCTACGGTCATTGTTGAGACTCCTGTTTACGATAAGTAATTAATTTTATGATGTTTAAAGACACCTAAGCCTGCATCCCAAAACACAAAAGCTGACTTTTAGCATAATCCATGGCCTTTGTAAATTGCAAGATATATGCTGCAGGCAGGATCGCTCCTGTGCTGTTCAAAAAAATACAAAGACACAACGGTCATCTCTGCCGTTTAGCCAAGCGCTTGATCATCTTATCCCAGCGCCACATCCAATGTCATCATGACGGCGAAGCCGACCATGGCACCTATTGTAGCGATATCGGTATTTTTTTCCAGCTGCGATTCCGGAATCAGCTCTTCGACAACCACGTAGATCATTGCGCCGGCAGCAAAGGCTAAAGCATACGGCAATAGCGGCTTTATCAAAATGACCGCCAAAGCGCCCAGAACACCTGCAATCGGTTCAACAACGCCGGACAGCTGGCCGTACCAGAAACTTTTTAAGCGCGAAAATCCTTCACGGCGCAGCGGAACGGACACGGCAGTGCCTTCGGGGAAATTTTGAATGCCGATACCCAGCGCCAGCGCAACCGCCCCGGCCAGGGAAGCGGCAGGCAAATCTGAAGCCAGTGCACCAAACGCCACGCCGACCGCCAGGCCTTCCGGTATATTGTGCAGCGTTATGGCCAGGACCAATAGCACACTGCGGTGCCAGCTGGTTTTAATGCCCTCGGCTTCCCCGCTGGGAAAACCCAGGTGCAGATGCGGAAGTAATTTATCGATAATCCACAGAAAGAAGCCGCCCATTAAAAATCCAACTGTGGCCGGTACCCATGCCGGCAAACTGCCCGCTTCAGCCATTTCAATGGCGGGCGCCAGCAGGGACCAATAACTGGCGGCGATCATAACCCCCGCCGCAAAACCGAGCATGCCGTCCAGTACTTTTCGATTGATGCTCCTGAAAAAGAAAACCAGGCCGGCGCCCAGTGCGGTTAAAAACCAGGTAAACAAGGTCGCTACCAATGCTTGCCCAACCGGATTCAATCCTGAAAACCAGGCCACCATTTAATCTTCTCCTAATTGTAAGATCGCAAATAAACTTCATTTTTGCATCTTTAAAATCCAAGGAAAAAATTATTACCCTGAAGATATAATTATATCTTTCGCATTGTGACGGTCAAGGAAAACCCATACGGGAAATGATAAAATACTGGATTGAGTTTTTCCCAACAAGTGGGCGGGCCCGGCTTGACTAAAATTACGCCGGTCCTTATTTTTTCAGGCGTAAATTCTATTGAATCTTCTCTGTTTTTTTACTAAATATATGGATTCGAACCCATTCGGGAAAAAATGTCGTTATGAAACTGTATCTCTACAATTCGCTCACAAGGAAAAAAGAAGAATTCAAACCCATCAAGCCCGGCAAGGTCGGCCTGTATACCTGCGGGCCGACCGTCTACAATTATGCCCATATCGGAAATTTGCGCACTTACATTTTCGAAGACATCCTGAAGCGTGCGCTGGTTTACAACGAATATGCCGTCAAACATGTCATGAACATCACCGATGTGGGACACCTGACCGGTGACCGCGACATGGGCGAAGACAAGATGGAAAAGGGTGCGGCCCGGGAGGGCAAAAGTGCCTGGGATATTGCCGATTTTTACACCCAGGCTTTTAGAAAGGACATAAACCATCTCAACATTCTGGCGCCGGACATCTGGGTCAAGGCCACCGATACCCTCCCGGAACAGATTGCCCTGGTCGGAACCCTGGAAGAAAAAGGCTTCACCTACCGGACTGCTGACGGTATTTATTTTGATACCGCCAAATTCAAGGATTACACCAAGCTGTCCCATCAGGCCCTTGAAGCGCTCAAAGAAGGCGCCCGGGTAGAGCGCAACCCCGAAAAACGCAATCCCACTGATTTTGCCCTCTGGAAGTTCTCCCCGCAAGGTTCAAAACGGCAGATGGAATGGGATTCCCCCTGGGGTGTTGGTTTTCCCGGCTGGCATCTGGAGTGCTCGGCCATGAGCATGAAATTTTTAGGCGACCAGCTGGACATTCACTGCGGCGGCACCGATCATATCGATGTGCACCACACCAATGAAATTGCACAATCAGAAGCGGCTACGGGCAAACCTTTTTTTAATTTCTGGATGCACGGCGCTTTTCTCATCATTCAGGGTGGCAAAAAAATGGCCAAAAGCGAGGGAAACTTTTTGACACTCGAAAATGCGTTTCTTAAAAAGGATATCAACCCGCTGGTTTACCGCTTTGCGTCTTTTTTAACCCATTACCGCAAACCCATGGAATACAGCCATGAGGGCATCGAAGCCGCCCGTAACGGTTTGCTGCATGTGCAAAACCAGGTGCGCCAGATCGTTGCGGCCGGCGTTGATGCCGAAACATCCGTCAGCGTTGAATTTAAAAACAAATTTAGCGAAGCCATCAACGATGATCTAAATATGCCCCGGGCCATGGCGGTTATCCAGGAGATGCTCAAAAGCAAGATCAGTGATGCCCAAAAGTATCGCACCATTTTAGATTTTGACCGGGTGCTGGGATTGCAGCTGGATGAGCTCGATCAAGCGCAAGCTTTGCCCGAAGCGGTTCAAAAATTGGCCGCTGCTCGCCAACAGGCCCGGCAAGCCAAAGATTTTGCAGCCTCCGATCAACTGCGCGCTGAAATTGAAGCGTTGGGCTATCAGGTCCAGGACACCAAAGATGGCATGAAGGTCGTAAAGAAATAATTTTTTATGGCACCCGCCCTTTCCTGAAACCCATTCCTTTTTTCGTCACAAGGTGCAGCCATTTTCTTGACTATGTCATGTTTATATCATATTTATTCAATCACCGGGCCTGTGCCGCAGCCGAGCTGATTTTTCTACTACAATTATATCCTGTCGAGTTGTCACCAACGTGCTTTATCGACTGATTCCGCATTTGCGATTACCCGAACTTTTCTCAAACCAGGCCTCAAACAAAAATGCCCAATCAAATTACCAAAGGAGGTAAAGATCATGCTGGTAAAATCCCGAATGAGCAAGTATCCCCTGACGATTGGCCCGGACGAGTCCCTTTCAGACGCCCATAACTATATGCGTGAGCAAAAAGTAAGACACTTGCCCGTGGTGCAGTCGGATGAAAAAATGCTTGGATTGATTGCCGAAGATGATCTGCTCAAGGCCGAACCCTCCAGTGCGACCACATTGAGTGTGTGGGAGATTCATTATCTGCTGATGGAAGTCAAGGTGAAAGCAGTGATGGTAAAGGATGTCATCACAACAACAGAGGATACCCCCATCGAGGAAGCCGCGCACTTGATGCTTGACCATAAAATCGGCTGCCTGCCGGTTTTGCGGGATGACAAGCTGGTGGGCATCATCACTGAAAGCGATATCTTCAGCACATTCATGGAATTATTTGCCGCCCGTGAAAAGGGTCTGCGAATCACCCTGGACGGCCCGAACAAGGCCGGAGAATTAGCAAAGATTACAAAAGCGGTGGCCGATGAAGGCGGTTACATATCCGCATGCGGGACCTTTAACCTGGAGGATACCACTAAAAAAGGGATCACCCTCAAAGTTAGAAATGTGGACCGCGAAATTCTAACCGATGCGTTGTCGAAGATTGAGGGATTAACGATCATCGACATCCGTAAGATGTAGT
>JBFFCW010000380.1:0-4112 GCA_041559695.1 Desulfobacterales bacterium | reverse complement strand
CAGTTCGATCGGTTTTCACTGTTTCTTTGAACCTTTCTGTTACATAATATCGGTAGTGTATATGACAAGCCTTAAGATCAGATTGCCGTAAACGCCCGCTAATACGTCATCGAGTACGACCCCGCTCCCTCCCCCGACCTTTTTCTCCAAAGTACGGATCGGAAACGGCTTCAGTATGTCAAGCACTCTAAAAATAATAAACCCGGCCAGCGCCGTCGTTAGGTTAAAGGGCAAACCCGCTAGGGTGACCATAAACCCGGCAATTTCATCAATAACAATTTGACCCGGATCTGTTTGCTTTAATATCTTCTCTGCGGCCGATGCGATCCCTATGGCAAACAGGATAAAGACCAGAATACAAATCACAGATTGCAGGAAATTTAAACGGGAGAGAAGAAAACATACCGGTAGCCCGATTAACGTTCCAAAGGTGCCGGGCGCAAAGGGCACGGTCCCGATATAAAAGCCGGTCGCCGCAAAAAGAACCGCTCGTTCGCGAAATTTCATGGCCCGTGTCTATAATCTGGATCACCTTTTGTCAAGATACATGATTTAACCTTCCCTCTTCAAACAAAATTTTCTTTAATAAGTGACAAACTTCCGGTTAATCCGCCAGCAATGATACTACCTTAAATTGAAGGACCGGCTTTTTAACAGCTCTCGGCGGGAGAAATTGTCTGCCCTCCGCAATAAAAACCATTAGAATCTGATACGGCACTTTGTGTTGTAATGTACGAGTGATGGGAAGGCAGCCGTTGACCGGTGTTTGCATATTCACTCGGAGATTACCGATATGGTAGCCGTCAACATAAAATTTAACGGTTCCGTTTGCACCAATGGATTTAAGGCTTTCTACTTTCAAAGCACTTCCGGAGCATCCTCCCTCCACCATCCTTGCCGGGATTGTGTATAAGGCAGCCATGTCTTTGACGAAAATCATTGCACCGGGTCCAAAATAAACACCAATGCCGTTGTAATTTTTAAGGGTCTGAACGCCGGCAAATGAAACCGATTGGTTAAACCAGACTGGGTTCTTTTCCAGGAAAGGCGTCCGGAATTTGGGCTTAGCTGCATCCTCCGCAAGTGCCATATGCCTGCCTGGAACTGCTGGTCTGAGCTCAGGTCTAACTTTCAAGAAGGCTTCAAAATTACCCGGCAAATATCCGCATAGCAAGATGATCATGACCAGCAGAGAGAACCGTGCGGGTATCAATATAACGATAACCATAAAAAATAAAAGGAGATTAAAATAATAAAACTCAATGAAATATCGCATTATCACCATTGGTCCGGCTGTGGTGATTAGCAAATTCATGTAAAGTGCTGTTATCCCAACACAGGTCATCATCAGGAATAGGTTTCTATTCTTGCGAAAGGCTCTGTAAACCGCCAGGGGCAGCAACACAAGAATTAGAAGAAATTGCGGATTGAAGTGAAAATAACTGGTCGGGCTGTATTCCCAGGTGCGAGAACTTTGTTCCACCAGACCAAGCCCCTTTATTAACTCCGGGGATCCGTAATAGGCGAAAATATTAAATATAAAATCCCAAAACTTCGTGCCTGGGGAAAATTTTCCAACAATGGCCCTTAAATACAGTTGATGGGCAGGGTTTAAATGCTTCTGGCCGAATTCAAAAAAAGAATCGAACCGAATGTAATTCAAAACAAGCAGACCAACCAGCAAGAGAATTGCAGCACTCAACAACCATATTTGTTTGCCTGCGGCAGCACCAAACAGCTTACCCTTACGGCGCCATACGCAGTAAAAATAGGCGGCAAAAATGACAATAACTGCAAAAATAATCCACGTAATGCGAATCCATGCAGCCAGCGAGCATAAAAATGCAGCCAGGCACACGAACTGCTCATTTTGGGCAATTAGACCTCTAATCATCAAAAAAATGGCAGGCATCATGATTGCCAAGGCGAAAATAATTTGTTGTTCATAGATCGAGAATCTGACAAAAAACCAGCTGAACTCTTCAAACGGGAACGGCAAATTAAAAAGGAACAGCCAGAGGAGAGGTATTGAAAGTAATTTCAACCAGTTTTTAGAACGGTCTGTGCTGCCCAGTGCAAAGCCAGTGATATCGCCAATTATCCTCTGGAAAAAATATACCAAACAAAATAAGAAACCGCATGTCACTAAATAGCTGGAAACAACCCGGCCCAGCAAATTCATAAAAAAGGCATGCAACACCGCTGGTAACAGCCCTTGATAAAAATAGTATTTCCCATTAAATAAACAGACATCAAAATAAAAGACATTCTGCGGTCCGGGTTCGATCGAGAGCCGAAAATCGGCCAATGCCTGAGCCTGTAATTCATAAACGCCATCAAGCAGGCCCGCAGCATGAAATGCGTCGGATAGAAAGTAGACCCAGAAAAAAGTAACTGCCAAACTGTTGAGCAGATACAAATTTCTCATGGAGATCCGATATGTCATAAAGTAAACCTAATGACGGACGTTAACTGGGATGGTGATCGTAAAAGCGGATCGTACTGTCGACGGGCTAAATTTGCAGGAGATTCCACCTGACTCGAGAGGAAAGTGATATCCGTCTCCTTAAAAATCCATTTCTACTGTCTCACGGATAATTGTATCATAGACCAGCCGCAAAGGAATTTTTTCTGCTACTGCAATTTGCCGGCATACCTCATACTCCGGTACCAGACGGATATTACCGTGGGGATCCTGGATGCGTTTTACCGGAATAACGCCGAAAGAGGTTTTTATTTCACGCAGATCCCGCCGTAGCAATTGCCGTTGCGATCGGTAATACCGGACCCCGGTGGTGGTTGTTTCAGAAAGAAGTCGTTCAATGAGTCGCTGCCGGCTGTCGTTTTTACAAAGGACCTGAAGCATGGTGCCGGGTCTATTTTTTTTCATGTAAACCGGTATCCAGTAAACATCCAGCGCTCCGTCCTCAAACAGCCGATCCATTACATGTCCGTACAATTCCGGATTCATATCATCAATACAGGTTTCCAGAATGATGACCTGATCGGTTTGCAATCCTTCGCTTGAATCTGTCGGTATTCCAGTTATGATGCGTAAAAGATTCGGCCTGTCGGGCAATTCCCTTTGGCCCGCACCATAGCCGGTTTTTTGCAAGTGCATGGGCGGCAGCGGACCAAAGGATTCTGCCAGGGAAGTAATAATCGCGGCGCCGGTCGGGGTCACCAGCTCACCGGCCACGTCAGTTCCGTAAACCGGTGCATCCTTGAGAATTTCGATCGTCGCCGGCGCCGGAACCGGAAGTTTGCCGTGCTGGCACTCAACGAAACCGGAACCCATCGGAATCCTGGAAGAAATCACTTGATCGATCCCCAGCTTTTCCAGACACAAGGCCGTACCGACGATATCAACAATGGCATCCACGCCGCCCACTTCATGGAAATGAACATCATCCGGTGCGCAGCCATGGATACCGGCTTCGGCCTGGGCCAGCCGCTCGAATATCGTCAAACCTCTGGATTTAACAGCATCAGACAGGGGGCAATCGTCCAGCAGTGACTTGATCGTTTTATAATCCCTTGAATGGCCGGAATCCGCAATTTCGACGCTGACGAATGTGGCCTGAATCCCGTTTCGCATCTTTTGGGTAACCGTCAGCTGAAATCCGTCTAAAGGCAACCGCGACAGTTCATCTTGCAACCATTCAACCGGGGTGCCCAGGTCAATCAAGGCGCCCAGGGCCATATCGCCGCTAATGCCTGAAAAGCAATCAAAATAGGCCAGCATCAATTTGGTAACTCCTGAGTTACTAAGCGTTAAAATATATACCGTTTCAATTTTACCACGAAGGTCACGAGGGACACAAAGTAAAATATTTAAGGATCTTTATTAATCTTCGTGTTTCCAAAACCCGCCATCGCGAGTCGCTCAGGCGAGACGGTCGGGTTCGTGTTCTCGATGGTGGCCGGACTTAAATATTGACAAATGGGGCAATGGTTATAAAATAAAGCCCCTAACCCGGTCCAACCGGAAAAAAACACGCTAAAAATGGAAGTGCGCAGCTGTCTGGTGAAGCTCCCGGACTTCAAATCCGGTGTGGGGCGCTAAAACCGTCCCGGGTGGGTTCGATTCCCATGCACTTCCGCCAATACTT
>JBFFCW010000379.1:0-4126 GCA_041559695.1 Desulfobacterales bacterium | reverse complement strand
GGCACCGCCCTCGCAGCACCCAAACATGGCGGGACGTTGATCTGGGGTCGCGGTGGCGACGCTGTCGGTTTGGATCCGGCCTATGAAACCGACGGCAACTCCTTTCAAGTATGTGACAACATATACGAATCGCTGGTTGCCTACAAAGATGAATCCACCGACCTGGAACCGGGCCTGGCCGAATCCTGGAAAATCTCTTCGGACGGTAAAACCTATACCTTTCAATTGCGCAAGGGTGTCAAATTCCACGACGGCACGCCTTTCAATGCCGATGCGGTGGTTTTTTCCATCGGCCGCATGATGAAAGACCGCAATGTCAAATTTTCCGGCAAGGGCTGGGATATCCCGGCCCAGGATCGTACGCCCGAATACTGGGTGTCCATGGAAATGGATGATACCATCGGCGCCATCGAAGCCACCGGAGAGTATACGGTTGTCTTCAAGCTCAAAAGGGTCGAAGCACCTTTTCTGGCTAACATGGGCATGGATTTTGCGGACATCATCAGCCCGACGGCCTTTACGAAAAACCCCAAAGAGTTTTTGCGCAATCCGGTGGGGACCGGTCCGTTTAAATTCGTCAGCTGGGTCAAGGACGATCGCATCATCCTTGAAAAAAACAAGGACTATTGGGACAAAACCGCCGGCCCCTATCTGGACAAGGTGGTTTTCCGTTCCATCCCGGAAAATTCGGTGCGCTTTTTGGAATTGAAGGCCGGCAGCATCAATGCTTGCCAGTTTCCCAACCCGGCTGATGTTGAACTAGCAAGAAAGGATCCAAATATCAAACTCGTTTCTCAGCCGGGGATGAACATCGGCTACCTTTCCTTCAACCACACCAAGGAACCCTGGAAGAGCAACCTGCATCTGCGCAAGGCCATTGCCCATGCCATCAACAGCCAGGCCATCGTGGACAATCTTTACCAGGGTATGGGACAGGTCGCCAAAAATCCCATTCCGCCCACCATGTGGGGCTACAACACGCAAGTACCTGGATTTAAATACGATGTCGAACTGGCAAAGGCCGAACTGGCCAAAGCCGGGTTCCCGGAAGGCAAGGGATTGCCGGAAATTACCCTGTGGTCCATGCCGGTTCCCAGACCCTATAACCCGGATGGACTGAAAATCGGTGTGGCCATGGCAGCCGATCTGTCTAAAATCGGTATCAAAGCCCGGGTGGTCAGCTACGAATGGGGCACCTATCTGAAGCGCCAGCGCGAACAACCTGAGGATATGGATCTGTTTCAGCTGGGCTGGACCGGCGACAACGGCGACCCGGACAACTTCCTGGCGGTCCTCTTTGATGGCCTGGCATCGTCTTCGGTCAGAACCCAGTGGCACAACGAACAATACCACAAGCTGATGCTGCAGGGAAAACAGACTGTCGACCAGAACAAGCGGGCCGAGATCTACAAAACAGCCCTGAAGCTCATCTATGACGAGGTACCGGTAATCAGCATAGCACACTCCACAGTCATCACACCGGTTAGAAATGAAGTTATGGACTTCAAGCAGCATCCAACTAATTCTCAACGGTTTAAAAATGTCTGGCTGAATAAGTAAAACTGTATTGCTTCACGTTCTGAAAAAAAGGGAAAGAGGTGGATCCTCTTTCCCTTTTTTGTTTACAGCCGGAGTTATTTAGTATAGAGGTTTAATCTTCACCGGGTAAGATGCTATTCAGACATACATAAAAAGCAGCGGTAAATTATTAGTGAGTCAAACCTAATTAAAACAGGTTATTACAAAAACTCTCCATGCTGGCTTATATCATCCGCAGAATATTTGTATTGATCCCCACGCTGCTGGGCGTATCCATCCTCGTTTTCTTGATGCTGCACCTCACCCCTGGGGATCCAGCTGAATTGCTGATGGGAGAACGCGCTTCGGAAGAAGCCTTGCAGGAAATCCGTGAGCATCTGGGACTCAATAAGCCTTTATATGAACAATACGGGCTGTTTCTAAAACAATTGATGCAGGGCGACCTGGGCGAAACCATCTGGACACGCCAACAAGTCTGGATCGAAATCAAACAGCGTTTTCCGGCCACCATCGAGCTCTCCATTGCGGCTTTATTCATCAGTTGTATTGCCGGCATGATCCTCGGCATTATTTCAGCCACCAAACAATATTCCCTATTTGATTACCTCAGCATGCTCGGGGCCCTGGCAGGGGTCAGTATGCCCATTTTCTGGCTGGGGTTGGTATTCATGCTCATATTTGCCTTGAATCTGGGCTGGCTACCCATGTCGGGCAGATTGAGTGTAGGTATAGAACTTGAAGTCATCACCAACTTCTATATCCTCGATGCTCTATTAACCCGCAACTGGGCGGCACTGCGGGATGCGCTCTGGCACATCATCATGCCAGGGGTTACCCTGAGCACGATTCCGACGGCGATCATCGCCCGCATGACCCGCTCTTCAATGCTGGAAGTGCTACGCCAGGATTACATCAAAACCGCTAAAGCCAAGGGGCTTTCACAATTTATCGTAATTTACAAGCATGCCCTGCGCAATGCGCTGATTCCGGTGGTCACCACCATCGGCCTTTCGTTCGGGGTGCTTTTAGGCGGCGCTATTCTGACGGAGACCATCTTTGCCTGGCCGGGCGTGGGCAAGTGGATGTACGACGCCGTAATGCAACGGGACTACATGGTCATCCGCAGCGGCACGTTGTTCATTGCCACGATCTTTGTATTAATTAACCTGTGTGTGGATGTCCTGTATGCTGTTATCAACCCCAGAATCAGTGTGAAGTAGGTTGGTGTTTAGTGTTTAGTGTTTGGTGTTTGGTATTATGAAAACCGAAAAACATAAAAAAAACCCGGAAGACCGACACCCGTTTTTTGATCAGATCAGCCAGCTGTGGCGCAACAAAACCGCCATGCTGGGTCTCGTGATCATTACGATTTTCATTCTGAGCGCCATCTTTGCCCCTTACCTAACCCCTCACGATCCAATTGAAACCTCCCTTTACGATCAACTCAAACCGCCAGTGTGGCATGCGACCGGCACCTGGAAAAATATCCTGGGCACTGATGATCTGGGACGGGATATCCTATCGCGACTGATTTACGGCGCGCGGGTTTCACTGGTCGTAGCAGTCATCAGCGTCGGCCTCGCATTTTTATGCGGCACTTTACTGGGCTGTATTTCCGGCTACTACAAAGGGTTCACGGACAGCATCATCATGCGTTTCATGGATATTATCCTGGCCTTTCCCTACATTCTTTTAGCCATCGTGGTAGTGGCGTATCTCGGGCCCAATCTCCAAAACGCCATGATTGCTATCGCCATTACCTATATCCCGCGGTTTGCACGCATTGTGCGCGGTAGTGTGCTGGAGGAATGTGAAAAGGACTATGTCAGTGCCGCCCGCGCTATTGGTGCACGTGACTTTCGCATTATTTTTATTGCCATTTTACCCAACTGCCTGGGCCCATTGATCGTCCAGACGACCCTGGGATTTGCATCGGCCATCCTGGATATGGCTGCCCTGAGCTTTTTGGGATTGGGCGCTCAACCGCCCACACCGGAATGGGGCGCCATGATTGCCAAGAGCCGCGCATTGATCCTGCGGGCGTCATGGGTAATGACATTTCCGGGACTGGCCATTCTCTTTGCGGTGCTGGGCTTCAACCTGCTAGGTGACGGCCTGAGAGACGCTCTGGACCCCAGGCTCAGGGATTAAGACTAGATTTTATGCAAAACAATAACCTGCTGGAAATAAAAAACTTGCGAACCTATTTCTACGTTCGCCGGTATGTGGCCAAAGCCGTCGACAATGTCAACCTGACGATCAAGTCAGGTGAAACATTGGGATTGGTGGGAGAATCCGGCTGCGGCAAAAGTGTCACCGCCCACTCCATTATTCGACTGATACCCGATCCCCCGGGGAAAATTGAGAGCGGAGAGATTTTATTCGAAGGTAAAAAACTGCTGGAGCTCCCCGAATATCAGATGCGCAAAATTCGGGGCAACCAAATCTCCATGATTTTTCAGGAACCGATGACATCGCTTAACCCGGTTTTTCCGGTGGGCGACCAGGTCGCAGAAGTCATCCGGCTGCACCAGGGGTTGTCCCGCAGTGAAACCCGTGAACGCGTTGTCGAAATGTTTCACCTGGT
>JBFFCW010000378.1:0-4134 GCA_041559695.1 Desulfobacterales bacterium | reverse complement strand
TATGCCGGTGAATGTAAAATCATTCGGCAAAGCGCCGGCAGGAAAAGCCGCGTCTATATTTTAAAACCACTCGTTCATGAAATTCAGCGGTTTAAGCATAAAGAGTTCCGCAACCAACGATATCACTTGACACCGTCTCCGGATGTTCTCTTCAGGCATCCCTTCACCAATAAGATGTTTGATCTTAAAGTCGTCGATTTATCGGGATCGGGATTTGCGGTAGAAGAAAATCAAAATAATTCTGTGCTATTGCCGGGGATGATCCTGCCGGCGCTGGAGTTGAGCTTTGCCAACAGTTTTAAGATCAAATGCCGCGCTCAAGTCGTTTATCGCAAAAACATTGAAGCTGAAAAAGCGGGGAATTGGGTTAAATGCGGTGTGGCTTTGCTGGATATCAACATTAAAGACCATGTCAAACTGATCTCCATCCTGCAACAAACCCAAAATGGCAAATCATACTTTTGCAACCGCGTGAACCTCGATGAGCTCTGGAATTTTTTCTTTGAAACGGGGTTCATTTATCCGGATAAGTATAAGCATATTCAGAAAAACAAACATCAGCTCAAAGCAGCTTACAAAAAGCTCTACAATAATGAGTCCAACATTGCCCGGCATTTCATCTATCAGGACAACGGCCGCATCATGGGGCATATGGCCATGCTGCGCTACCATAAGAAAACCTGGTTAATCCATCACCACGCGGCCCGCAAATCCGCTCTCAACAAAGCGGGGTTGATCGTCTTGGATCAAATTGGCCGTATGGGCAATAATTCTCACCAGCTCGATTCTCTCCACATGGATTATTTGATCTGTTACTATCGACCTGAAAATAAATTTCCGAGTCGCGTCTTTGGCGGCGCTGCCAATTCGATCCATGACCCGAAAGGGTGCTCCATAGACACGTTTGCCTATTATCGTCATCAGTGTAATTCTGACCCGGTGCAAGACCTGCCGGAATCCTGGCAGATTCATCCGGTTTCAAGGGTCGACCTTTTAGAACTCGAAAGTTTTTACCAGCACGTATCCGGCGGGCTGATGCTGGATGCCGCCGATTTAAGACCGGACCATCATCGCATTGATGAGCTTTCTGAAGAATACAAGCGTCTGGGCTTGCAACGCGAACGCCGGTTACTTGCACTGCGGCAGGAGGGTCAACTGAAGGCAATTTTTATAGTGAATTTAACCGACCTGGGCCTTAATCTTTCGGATCTGACCAATTGTATCAAGGTTTTCGTGATCGACAAAAAGGCGCTTTCGGCAAACATTTTAAGGGCCGCATTGGATCTGTTGGCCACAAAATATCAAAAAGCAAACTTGCCCGCGCTTCTCTATCCCGTTGCAGTTGCCGATGAACAGGGCATTGCTTATGAGAAATGCTATAACTTATGGGCATTGAGTTTGCAGTTCACCGATCAGTATTTCAAGTACATCAATCGTCTTCTGCGATTTCTTTAGAAGTGGCTTCAAAACCCCATCTAAGGCTCAATGGCTGCGTTGCAGGCATCCGATAAATACTCACATACCCATGTATGCTGCGCTTTATCGATCCGCCTGCGCCTTGCCCTTGAACCTGATCTGAGGCTTTGAAACACCTTCTGGTGAAGAAACCCAGAACCTGTCTCAATCCGCCTCGGGCTTGCGACCCCGGCAGGAAATTAACGGGGTATAGGTAAACCTTCTGAAGTCCGAAAAAAAATCTAGAAACTCCTTGAAAAAGCCCTCGTACCCGTCTTCGTAATCTTGAAACCGGCATCCTGAAGTCTTTGCAGCCATTTCCACTTTCTTTGTCCAGTTGTAATTATCCGTCTCTTTTAATTCACCATAAATCAGGTTATGCGGGGTAAGATTCACGTCGATGTCCTGATAGTCCAAATCATAAAGGTAAGCGTAAAGCTTTATTCCGGCGTATGGATCGAAATTAAACTTATTTTCCATCGTTTGCATGATTTCGATTAGATACTTTTCGAGTCGCTCAGAGAGGCCGAAATGACGCAGACAGTTACAATCCAGATCAATCAGGCATAAGATACCGCCGGGTTTGAGGATCTTGGAAATATTTTTTACGATATCAAAACTCTCACGACGATAGTATTCGAGAACAAACCGCACCCATACAAAGTCGAACATTCCAAGGTCATTTAACGGTTCACGGATATCTTTACATACATATTCTATTGCCGCGTGGCTATAATGGCTTTCAGCATAGTCAAGCCGCTGCGGTGACATATCGATCCCGACGGCGGATCCAGCCGGCCCAACGAGTTTGTTCAGTATAAAAGTGGTTTTTCCAGCGCCACAGCCTAAATCAGCAATGCGCATGCCCGGCTCAATCCCGGCCCAGAGCGCCTGTTTTTCAACCGCATCCGCAGCCGTTTTCCGATCAAGTCGGACAGATTCTTCATCGCTCTCCATCAAATACCTGTGCCCTTGCTGACTCATAATTTAGGTTCCTCGGTTTGAAATGCTATCAGGTGAAATTAGAACCCATCTCAAAAATGTCTTTTGGCCCAACCCGCCAGAGGCGGATAAATCTCTTTGTTAGTGCCCCGTTTCTAATCCTTCGATCCGCCTCAGGCGGACCTGCGGTTTGCGATCCACAAGGCGTATAAGACCAGACGGGGAATCCCGCAACGCGGGGCGACACCCTTTAATATTATAAAATCGATGGGGAATCCAGCAAAGCTGGAAAACTCGGCTCCGCCGCAATCTTGAGCCAAAACCCTGTTTTTGAGACGGGTTCTGGTCGAATTATAGCTTATGCGTTAACCGGTTTCACGGGAATGCTATTCTGAGTATAAATGCTAAAAAAGTCAACAGCGCAAATCAAAAAACCGAGTTGCATAATCTCCTTGCGACTGAAGCCTTCAGTTGTTAGATTAGAATTGGTTTCAAAATCCCAGATCAGGTTCAAGGGCTAAAAGTGCCTAAAGTGAACTAAAATGCCTAAAGTGACTAAAGCTAAGGCGTCGCTGCGCTCCATCTTTTATAACAGACAGACAGAATTCCACAACTTTAGTCACTTTAGATCACTTTAAACTTTGGCTCACTTATTAATTGTGAGCATTTATCGGAGGTCTGTGCTGCACCCTAATCTAATAAAATCAGATGCGAGTCCCGCTTGCGGGACAACGCAGCCATTGGGAATGGTGGACACGATTATCCATTTTCCATAAGGAGCCATATCATGACAGGCGATGATAAAAATGCAAATCCTGCAGCAGAATTTGCCGCACTGCTGGATGCTTACAGTCCCGCTGAAAAAACAGATATGCAGGTGGGCGACAAGGTTCAGGGAAAAATTATTTCCATCAGCAAAGACAGCATCTTCGTGGATATCGGCAACAAGATTGACGGCATCGTTGACACCGCCGAAATGCTGGATAAAGACAAACAGTTGCTGCATAAAGAGGGCGATACGATCGAATTATACGTCGTTGGACTCAGCGAAGATGAAATCAGACTTTCAAACGCCTTTTCAGGCGCGGGCAGTTTTGACCTGCTTAAGGAGGCTTACGAAAATAAGGTCCCGGTGGAAGGCAAGATTTTGGAAACATGCAAGGGCGGGCTGCGCGTTGAGGTTATGGGCAGAAAGGCGTTTTGCCCGGCAAGTCAGATCGATATAAATTTTGTTGAAAATCTGGAGGACTTTGTGGGCCAGACGCATCCGTTTCTGATCAACCAGGTTAACGCGCGCGATAAAAACATTGTCATCTCACGGCGGGCCCTGTTGAGCAAGGAGCTGGAAAAGTCTAAAAAACAGTTCTGTACCGGGTTACAGAACGGCGATGTGTTGAATGGGCGCATCACAAAGCGGATGCCTTACGGCCTTTTTGTTGAATTACACCCTGGCGTAGATGGTTTGGTACATGTATCGGAACTGAGCTGGTCCCGGGTAGAGGATCCGCAAACGTTTGGTGCCGTGGGTGAACCGGTGCGGGTCAAGGTAATTGATATCGAGACGCCCGACGCTTCAGATACCCTTAAAATTTCGCTGTCCATCAAGCAGGCGACCGATGACCCGTGGCTGAGTGCGGATGACCACTTTGAGGTCGGCGATAAGGTCAAAGGTACGGTCACGCGCTGTGCGAAATTCGGTGCCTTTGTAGAAATCGCGGATGGAATTGAAGGCTTGGT
>JBFFCW010000377.1:0-4143 GCA_041559695.1 Desulfobacterales bacterium | reverse complement strand
AATCCGTCCTGCTTTAAGATTTCATGCGCTGGAGCACCGGCGCCCAGGAAGATGTCGGCATCCGGTTTGCCGCCCCATATTCTCACTTTGTCGACGACGACCGGCCATCCGCCCGGCCGCACGAACGTGATTTCCACGTCCTTGCCATAGGTCTTCTTGTAATAGGCCTTGAAACCCTTGTTCAGACTGGCGGATAATTCCTTGTAAACCGGACCGACCCAGCCAATTTTGTCTGCGGCCTGCGCTTCTGTTGCGAAAATCGGCAGCAACAGCGCCGTTGAAAAAATAGAAAAAATTGTTACAGCCAGGATCTTTTTTCTCATTTTGACCTCCTTTTTTGTGATCGGATCACATTCAAAAAAAATGTCTTTATCCTCAATCACCTCCTGTTGTGAACGTTTTCTCGGCTGATCTAAAGCCCGACACTTTACAAACAATTCCTTTCAGCCGTCACCTCCTTTCTTCGTTTTCATCGGTTAGTATGGAAATATAAACGATACAGGCATTTTAGAAATCTGAATAGATATAAAGTTTAAATGTTTATAGAATTGGCGCTTAAAAAAATCGAAAGGTATCAAATATGGAAAAATTGTTAATTTTGTATATAAAATTAAACAAAATTTATCTTGGACAAAGCCCGAGTATAATCTAAATGGCACGCGCTTTTTTTACGGAGTATAAGCAATTAGATAAAGGAGATCATATTTAGTGTAAGTAAGTAAATAAAGAAAATACTGAGCTGCGTCAAGGATGAAAAATTATTTTACCGGGAGATTCGTTACGAGGAGAAAAATAAAATGGGGGGCAAAATGCCCCCCACCGTTTGATTTGATTGTCGGTTAAATTGTGGAATTAGATTAATTCCAGCAGCTGCCGGGCCCATAACCGCCGCCGCCGTACATTCCGCGACCCATTCCCCTGCCGCGGGGTCCGTAGCCGTCACTTCTGTATCCGGACCGCGGAAAATCTTTGCGCATCTTGATACGATGATCAATGCGTTTTTGATCCAGCTGGCTTTCAAGGTTGGAAATTTCCTTCTGTATCCCGGCGGCCATTTTGGCGTCCGGTTCCGGTTTGGCCAGCTCGCTGCGCAGCTCGAGTTCCTTTTGATAAAGATTCTCTCTGAGATCGGAAGTGACTTCGAAAAAGGCCTGACGTTCTTTGTCCAGTTTGACGATGTCCTCGTCGCTCAGATTGCTCTGATATCCCTGTCCGCCATAGCCCCGGGGGCCTTGCCCCCAGCCACCATGCATCCCATAGCCGGGGCCCATATGATAGCCACCGCCGCCGTATCCTCTGCCCCAGCCGGCGAAAGAAGTAGCGGCAAACGCAAAAACGGCCACAATCGCCAATACCATAAAAATCTTTCCTGTTTTTTTAAAATTCATTTTTCCCCCTCCGTCTTTCAAAATTTCATATGAAATTTTGAATTGTTATTTGTTATTGGTTATCCGTTGTTGGAATCTATGATTCAGACATTAAATTTAGCCATGCTTACCATGCTTATATGGCAAATCGCGTGCCATAATCGAATGTACAAAATAAAAAATTGTTTAACTTATTGATTTAAATCAGATTATTATTTAAAATCTCATTGACCGACGATCAATATTGAATTTTGCGGGTTGAATATCGTAAAATAATGGATACTATCTATCCAGTTCGAATCCATATATTGGGTATTTTCTATACAAATAACAAAAGCCTCTTGGCTTTTGGGTTTACCGGTTGGCCCGTTAGCCGGTTTGCCCGTATCAAATAATAACTTCATTTCGGTCGCTTAACGGATAAACCGGCAAACGGGCTAACCGGCAACCGGATAGTGGCACCTGATTTGCTTTAAGAATCCGCTATGTTTACACGCTCAAAAAATCGAAAATTCTGGACCGGGGTTCCGCCCTGGGTACTGATCGGGTCTGTGGCCGTGCTGCTGCCGATTGTGGTTTTTGTCACCGTTGAAAACATCAACCGCCAGAAGGAAAAAAGTATCCATCTCCTGCTGGAAAAAGGGGCGGCCTTGATTCGATCCTTTGAGGCCGGCACCCGTACGGGGATGATGGGCAGGCAATGGGGCGGATTTCAGCTTCAGCAGTTGCTTTCGGAAACGGCCCAACAACCGGATATCGTCCACCTGTTGGTAACTGATGACACCGGCAATACGATCGCCGACAGTCGTCCCGATCAAATCGGCTCCATCCATGGACGCGAGTTGGACCTTAAAAATATATCCCAGGATAAAAACCTTCGCTGGCGCCGGATCACCCGGCCCGATGGTCAAAACGTGTTCGAGGTTTATCGAAAATTCATCCCCAGCGGTCCGCATAGGGGAAGGGGCATGATGCAGCGCCACATGCAGATGATGGGCCGCCAATCTCAGCCGCGCTGGCAGGAGAACGAAAATATCTCGGATTCAGCCCAGATTATATACGTCGGGCTGGACATGCGTTCCATTGAAGAGGCCCATAAGGCAGATGTGCGGCACGCCGTCATCATGGGGGCCATCCTGCTGCTGGTAGGATTTGCCGGGTTCACCTTGTTGTTTTTGGTTCAAAGCTATCGGTCCACGCGGGCATCCCTTTCCAGGATAAAAGCCTTTTCCGATAACGTCGTGGAAAATGTGCCTATCGGCCTGTTGGCGCTGGATCATCAGGGCAAAATTGCCGCTTTCAACAGAGGTGCGGAGACCATCCTACAGCTGAGCGCACCGCAAGTCATCGGTCAGGCGGCCGACCGTGTCATTCCGTCTGGGCTGCTTGCTGAAATCAATCATTCTAAAAACCAGGCGGATGTCATCGAAAAGGAAATCGAGTGTAAGATAGCTGACGGAAAAATGGTGCCTTTGGAAATCGGGGCCAGCAGCCTAAAAGATGAAAATGATGTTTTCCTCGGCAATGTTTTGCTGTTTAAAGATTTAACCGAAGTGCGCACACTCAGACGGGAGGTTGCCAGGAGTCAGCGCCTGGCCTCGGTGGGCAGACTGGCTGCCGGGGTTGCTCACGAAATCCGCAACCCCTTGAGTTCCATTAAAGGGTTTGCCACCTATTTTAAACAAAGATATCCCGATCGACCGGAGGACCAGCAGACCGCCGATATCATGATCCAGGAAGTCGACCGCCTCAACCGGGTGGTGGGGCAACTGCTGGAATTTGCCAAGCCAGTCCCGGTAAAGCCAAAACCGGTTTCGTTGCAGGCGCTGCTCGATGACTCCATCAAGCTGATAAGAGACCGGGCAGCCGAGAAGAACATCTCGATCCAAACTCAAAATAACACCCGGATGGATGAAGTGCGGATCGATCCCGATCGCATCAATCAGGTTCTGTTAAATCTGTATTTGAACGCAATTGACTCCATGGAAAGTGGCGGTGAGTTGAAGGTGGAGATTTCCTACGATGGACAACACCGCAATGTCGTTATTCAGGTTTCAGACACCGGTCGTGGAATCAGTCGGGAAAATTTATCCAAAATCTTTGAACCTTACTTTACCACAAAATCAACCGGCACCGGATTAGGGTTGGCGATTGCTCACAATATCATAGAAGCAATGGGTGGCAAAATAACTGTTGTGAGCGACAATGAAGTCGGAACTACTTTTACCGTTGCTTTACCCAATTCGGAAGAAAACAAAAATGATGAATAAACAAAATACCGTTTTAGTTGTGGATGATGATAGCGCCCATCGCACGATGCTCAGGACCCTGATCGGCGGCTGGGAATATGCCGTCTCAGAAGCAGATGACGGGTCCACGGCCGTTGAAAAAATCAAAGAAACCGCTTTTGATCTGGTTTTAATGGATGTCCGCATGGTCAAGGTTTCCGGCTTGGAAGCGCTTGCAACCATCAAAGCGGTTAATCCCGCAATACCGGTGATCATCATGACCGCCTATTCCTCGGTTGAAACCGCTGTGAAAGCCTTAAAACAGGGGGCCCATGACTATCTCACCAAACCGCTTGACTTTGACAAACTGCGCCTGACCATCGAGCGGGCCATGGAGCATACCCGGCTGAAGGAAGAAAACCGCTTGCTGCGCGAAACCCTGGGACAACAATTTGACAGCCAAAACATCATCGGTAGAAGCCCCGCCATGTTAAAACTTTTAGAAACGGTGTCCCAGGTGGCACCGTCAGAAGCCACCGTTTTGATTT
>JBFFCW010000376.1:0-4159 GCA_041559695.1 Desulfobacterales bacterium | reverse complement strand
TATTTTGGTGAACTCGGCTTTGAACCGGTTCATATATTGGATTTTCTGGCAGGAAAACTCAACGAAGGCGCCATCGGATTTGCAGACTCGGCGGAAAAAATCGTGACCTATCACGATCCCTGTCGCCTGGGACGATTGGCCGGCATTTATGATGCGCCCAGAAAATTGATAGAAGCGCTTCCGGGTTTTGAACTCAAAGAAATGGCCCGCAGCCGGGAAAATGGCGTCTGCTGCGGCACCAGCGGCTGGATGAATTGTTCGAGCTGTTCCAAAGAAATCCAGATGGAGCGTCTTAAGGAGGCCATGGAAACCGGAGCCGGCACGCTGGTCACGGCCTGTCCCAAATGCCAGATTCATTTCCGGTGTGCAAAAGCCGCGTATCACCTCGACATCGAGATTACGGATTTGTACGACCTTGTGGCCGACAGTCTGAAACGAACTTAACAACTTTTGGACGGTTTTGTTGACACTGGTTAAATATAAACGATCATCCCCAAAAGAAGTTGGTGATCCCAAAAGGATTCAGGGGTTTCCCGTTTAAATAGTCCACGAATTTAACGGGACAGGCAAGGAACCAAGGGAACAAGTGAAATACTAAAAAATTATAATTTATTCGGGGTCCGGGAGTTTTTATATTAAATTCTGTTTTTTCTTTACGATCCTTTAACCACGAGTTTACACGGTTTGAAAAAAAGCATGATCCATGGAGCGCTTTAATACCGCACCCCCTGAAATTATTAGAGCGATGGCAAAAATCCTTTTAACTTAGAAAGAGGTCTTTAATAAAAAATGACAAAAGACGTATTAATCATCGGCGGCGGCATCGCCGGTATCCAGGCATCGTTAGACCTTGCCGAGATGGGCATTCGGGTCCACTTGGTGGAAAAACTGCCCAGTATCGGCGGCAAAATGGCGCAGCTGGACAAGACCTTTCCCACCAACGACTGTGCCATCTGAATCCTGTCGCCCAAGATGCTGGATGTCGGTCGACATCCCAATATTTCGCTGCTGGCTTACAGTGAAGTCGAATCCATGGACGGCCGGGCCGGTGACTTCAAGGTCACTGTCCGCAGAAAACGGCGCTATGTGGAAGAAGACCGGTGCACGGGCTGCGGGGCGTGTACGGAAAAATGCCCGACCATCGTACCGGACGCCTTCAATTGTGGACTGGGGAACCGAAACGCCATTTACAGTTACTTTGCACAGGGCATCCCGTCCACCCACACCATCGATCCCGAGTTTTGCCGCAAGCTCAAGGGGAAAAAGTGCGGCATCTGTGAAAAGATCTGCCAGGCGGACGCCATCAATTTCGATCAAAAAGACCGCGTCATCGAACTCGATGTCGGGGCCGTCATTCTTGCCGCGGGTTACGATGTGTTCGATCCATCCAGGATTCCCGAATACCGATACACGGAACTCCCCAACGTCGTGACCGCCCTCGAGTTCGAAAGGCTTTTAAGCGCCAGCGGACCCACCGCCGGCCATCTGGATCGCCCATCCGACCTGGCCGTTGAGGCTGAAATTAAGGGGCTTGAAAAACAAGTAAAAAAATCACAGCGCGCCATCGAAAAATTCGAAAAAAAATACGAGGAACCTTCGGCTCAATTCTACGACAAATTCCAAAACGGCCGGTTTCAGGACGACAAAGATCGGTTGAAATGGGCCGAAAAATATGCTTCGCACACGGCGACCCTGGACTCGCTCAACGTCTTAAAGGAAAAGGCCGCAACCTTTACCGTGGCCAAACGCCTGGCCTTTATCCAGTGTGTAGGATCCCGGGATTTCAGATTTTACCCGTTTTGTTCCGGATATTGCTGTATGCACGCTATCAAGGAAGCCATTATCGCACACGAACACGAACCGGAAACCACCTCCACGATTTTCGGCATGGACATCCGGGCCGTGGGCAAAGGGTTTGAAGAGTATAAAATTCGGGGCGGCAACCTTTCCAACATTACCTATGTTCGGGGGCGGGTGGCCGAAATCACAGCGGGTTTTGAAGATAACCCGGTTGTGATTTATGAAGATACCAGAGAAAGAACGGTCAAATCGCAGGATTTTGATATGGTGATTCTGGCCACGGCCTGTGCACCCACCAAGGGAATCATCGAGCTGGCGGATATTTTTGGAATCGAGCTGGACGAATACAACTTCATCAAGACCGATCCGCTTTCTCCGGTGGACACCACCGTGCCGGGTATCTTTGTCTGCGGGTGTGCCGAGTCGCCCATGGATGTGCCGGAATCCGTGGCCCAGGCGTCGAGCGCCGCAGAACGCGCCGCTGAAATTGTTTTTCAACCTGATTTCGAAAAGGGGAAAGCCATTGCCTGAAAATAACGAAACGGAACCCCGGATCGGCGTGTTTATTTGCCATTGCGGCTCCAATATCGCCGGATATCTGAACATGGAAGCCCTGGCCGATTATGCCCAGACCCTTCCCCACGTGGCGTTTGTTCAAAGGAACCTGTATACCTGTTCCGAGGGCGGTATCAACGAGATAAAAAAGGGGATCGAGGAGAAAAACCTCCATCGGGTGGTGGTGGCGTCCTGCACGCCGAGAACCCATGAACCCCTGTTCCGGAGTTCCTGCCAGGAAGCCGGGTTAAATCCGTATCTTTTGGAAATGGTCAATATTCGCGATCAATGCTCCTGGGTTCATATGCAGCAGCAAGACGATGCCACGCAAAAGGCCCGGGATTTGATCCGCATGGGTGTTGCCAAGGCCGCCCTGCTCGCACCCCAGGAGCCGATTATGTCAACCGTCCAGGCCCGGGCCCTTGTGATCGGCGGCGGCCTGGCCGGAATGACGGCGTCGTTGGCCCTTGCAAATCGGGGCTATGAAGTTGTCCTGGTTGAAAAAGAAGACGCTCTGGGCGGGATGCTGAACCGGCTGAATAAGCTGGGGCCCGACATGACCGACGCACGTAATTTCATCGAGTCCAAACAACAAAAAGTTACGGAGCATCCGAAAACTACCGTTTTCACCCGGGCACGGGTCACCTCCGTTCAGGGGTTTATCGGCAAATTCGACGTCGACATTGGAACCGGGACCGGTATCAAAAACATCGACATCGGGGTGATCATTGTGGCCACCGGGGGCCGTGTTTTGGTGCCAAAAGGGCTTTACGGCTATGACGGTAAAACCGTCATCACCCAGCTCGAAATGGAACACCGTCTGAAAGACGGTTTGGAACCTGAGCTCAAAAACATTGTCATGATCCAGTGCGCGGGCAGCCGCAATCAAGAGCGGCCTTACTGCTCCAGGATCTGCTGCCAGACGGCGGTTAAAAACGCCGTCTTGATCAAAAATCAGGTGCCGGATGCCAGGGTTTCAATCCTGTACCGGGACATGCAGATGTACGGCGTTGAAAACGAAAAGATGTTTCGGGATTCAAAGGCCGCCGGAATCCGGTACATGAACTACGATACGGATCGGCCGCCGTCCGTGGCATCGGATCACGTGCAGTTTTATCATGCATTGCTGGGCCGTGAAATGACCCTTCCGGCGGATCTCGTCGTCCTTTCCACGCCGCTGATCGCCCCCGAAGATGCGGATATTACGTCTCAGCTGTTAAGGGTTCCGGTGGATGAAAACAGTTTTTTCTTAGAAGGGCATGTCAAACTAAAGCCCCTCGATTTTGCCACGGACGGTATTTTCCTTTGCGGGAGTGCCCGTTTTCCGGCCAATGTCAGAGAGGCCGTGGCCCAGGGTCTGGGGGCGGCCGCCCGGGCGTCCATTCCGCTTTCAAAAGGATCCGTTGTCGTGGAACCGATTATTTCCGTTCTGGACAACGAGGAGGCTTGCAGGGGCTGCGGACTTTGCGTAGCGCTTTGTCCATACGGTGCCCTTGAAATCGAATCGACGGAAAAAGGGAGAAAGGTTCGCGTGGTCGACGTGGCGTGCAAGGGGTGCGGGGTGTGTGCGGCCACCTGCTATCAGCATGCCCTGACCATCAACTCCTATACGGACGAGCAGATTGAGGCCCAGATCGATGCGTTTTTGGATGGATGATATATGATTGTTGATTGTTGATTGAAGCGCCTTTGGATTGACCATGGGATTGATGATGTATGATTGTTGGAGCGCAGCGTAAATCCCGATTTATCGGGGTTGATTGGTGATTGAAGGGCTTAAGCTCCGTATAGGTGAGAATTGAAC
>JBFFCW010000375.1:0-4167 GCA_041559695.1 Desulfobacterales bacterium | reverse complement strand
GCATCGTCGCAGCGACTTTCGGACACCAAATTACCATGACCGAATATAATTCGGATGCGTTAAATTTTGCGCGTGCCAATGCCTGCCTGAATAATTGCCCGGATTTGCCGATCAAAAAATTGGACTGGAATCATCCCGGCCTAAAGGATCAATTTGACTTAATTGTGGCTGCTGAAGTTACCTATGATGAAGCGTCTTTTCTTCCGTTGATTCGACTATTCAAATCGAATTTAAAGGCCGCAGGCGAAATCATACTCGCTTCGGAAATCAGAGGCGGCGGCAAAGATCTTTTTCGTCTTTTCAAATCCGATTTTGACATAACCGTGGCAAAGAAAACCCTGCGCTCAGAAACGGTTGCCATACCCATCGTTTTAATGAAAATGCGTAAAAAGGTTTAGCCCGTTGAGCCGGTTGAGCCCGTTGAGAGCGGGAAAATATCATTTTTTTTAATCCGACGACAGCGAACTAACGGGTAACGGGCTCAACCGGCCAACCTAAATCTAAATTTGCATTTTGGCGCAAGTTTGCCTATATTTTGATATAGAACGCTTCTCTCACCACAATGCGGCAATGCATTGTCGGCGCTCCATCACGGAAACGCATCTGGGGATCGGGTTGACTTCAGTCAATACGAATGATGTGGGGAAAACATTGGATATGGTAGCATAGAAATGACTTTAAAATCATTTAGCGGCAAAGAACGCAGAGCCTATGTCAGACTCGAAAGCGCTTTACCAGTGCGATTCAAGATTTTTGCAAATCAAATGAGCAAGACCTATACGGCAACGACGAAAAATATAAGCCAGGGTGGGCTCTGTCTTGAAATTTACCAGGATACCCGGCAACTGATTGAGAATTTAGCGGCTGCCGGTTCTAAAGTCGGCATTGATCTTGACACCCTGATACCCCAGCCCCATACGGCAGCTTCTGCAAGGCCTGCCTGGATCAACAGCCGGGTGGATTGGTCGCGCAAACCGACTGCGAAAAATCCGGCGATGCTCATAGGGCTTGAATTTGAAGGTGTGACCAACGAGGTCCGCAAACGGATCCGCAACTATATTGTTGAAGAATTTGTGAAGCGCTATGGGGAACCTACTTAGAACGCCCTTTACATTTTAGATGAAATCAAAAAAAGAGAGCGGCCGTTTGTTAATCATCGACCGTCTCTTTGTGTGTTTCAATAATAAGAATGAGGTTTTGCCAGTTAGCCGTTTACCATTGACCGGCTGCCCCTTTGCACAGAGCAATCCGCGTTCCTATTCTATCTTATCCACCAGGCCCCAATCCATCGCCTTTTCAGCGCTAAACCAGGTGGTTTTCTTCTCGAGGTCCTCCCACTTGTTTTTATCTAATTTGGAATTGGCAGTTAGTTTTCCAATATATCGTTCCCGCAAAAGATGCATCAACTCGTTTTGAGAACGAATATCCGATGCGGTCTCACGTCCCGGCCACTTCCAGAGTGCGGCTTCATGAACCATGAAAATCGTGCCCGGGGCCGCAAAACGTTCGTTGCAGACCGCAAAAACCGGAACAGCCGCACTGGCGATGATTCCGGAGGCGTGAGCGGTGATGCGGAATCCTTTTCGCCGGGCGCGTTCGATTTGATCGGCCAGCGCCAGGCCCGAAAAGGCGTCCCCGCCGGGTGAATTAATAAACAAACTGACATCCCGGATTTTGGTATTGTTTTCTAAAACAACCAGATCATTCCAGAGTCGGGTCACATCCGAAACCGATAGGCCGGAAAAGATCTTAACGAAGGCTCTTTCTTTTGAAATGAAAGAGAGCTGCGAAAGATGACCCTCCTGATTGGGGACTTCCATGGATCTGTTAATCCGATCCGCATCATCTTTCTGGGCCACTTTGACTTTGGTCGGGTCCGTCGCCTGGACTTTTACGATGACCTCCTGGGCTTGGGGCGGAGTTTGTCCAGTGGGCATAGTGGCACAACCGATCAAAAAGAAAATAAAAACTGCAACGAGTACCAAACGGTTTAACATGGCAAAACCTCCTCATATTTGTATTCAGTTTAGGGTAATGATGATAGAAGCAAGATTTATACCAGAATAAAATCCCGGGCGAATTAAAATATATCCTTTTAATTTCAGTTGGTTATAAAAACATGCGATTTTGAGTTGCCAGCCAATTGCCGAGAAAATTTTTCCGGAGTCACGGATTTGACGTGACAGAGCCCGCATGGCCGGCAAGCTTAAAATCAGCCCGCACCGAACCCAACCGGAAGGTTAAGCTGCGAAAATACCATTTAGATTTCAAGTCTTTAAGAAACCAACCGATATTAACTTTAATAAGCTGAGATTCTCGTCCCCTAACCCGATTTATACCCGGTCGGTTATGGTGATTATCATGATGATGATGCCGGATCAAAGTCCTTCGGGCCGGGATGGGATCGATCATTATCGGAAGAGGAAGCAACTGGTGACAGCTACAGAATATGAGCGCAGCGGTGCGAGCCCCAATACAGATCTCTGGATCATATCCGGAGGCCGGGATTCGCAAATTGATCTGAGCGCAATTAAAGGCGCTCAAAAGAATGAACAGGTAAAGGCGGTGAAGGAATATCGAATTTCAGATATCGCCTATTACCTGCTCAATCCGGAACCCATCGAAGTTGATAAACGGCTAATCGGTTGTGAAATTCATTATCAACAGCGGCTGGCAACTAAAATTATTGATAAGATAAAGCGTCTTTTTCCCCGCAGACTCCGCCATCTGTGGAATGGCCATATGATTCCGCCCGAGATCCTCTTGTCTCATTGTAAGGTGGAGATGCCGCCTTTGAAGGATAAAGCGCTCGAGAATCATTTATACAGTATTTATGAGTCCTTGCGCTCATATGATTCTATTTCCAAGCGCCTGCCCCAGCTCGATCCCGGTCATATCGCGCATGTCATCGGTATCTGCAAAGATATTGGCGGCAGCTTGACCTATTTAAAGCTTCAAGGCAGCAGTGAAGACAAATTAAAATACATGCAAAATTATATTTCAAAAGATGTGGCCGTTCTGCTTCGCAAAGCATATATCGGTGACGGCCTGTTTGAGATGCGGGGGTTTGATTTTACGGCCTATGATTCCGATCATGCCCATCGACTCATTGTCTACCGGCAAAACGGAAAACCCCAATGCTGCGTGTTGAATTCAGAAAATACGGTGGAATACAGCCTGGATGATGTGCACCTGTTGAAATTGATCCTTTTGCTGCAGCAGGCGCTGGCGGATGATTTGAAATTAAAGGAAGCGTTTGGTTTTTGCATCCGAGGAAAGGCAAAGCCCGTAAAATTATTCTTTAACCGACAGCTCGAAGTGGATTATTCCAAGTCCCACTTTCCCCCAATTTACCGCGATATATTAAAGCAGAAAAATACCAATTCAAACCAGCAAAATCTGATCAGACCCGCCTTAAATTATTTGCAGATCGGAATTTCTTTCAATTATATACCGCAGCCGGACTGTGCCGCAGACAACATGATCACCCTGATATCAGTGCTTCATGATTTAAGAGCGTTGGAATTACTCAGGAAAAATTTGCCCCAGGTCTACAATGAAATTGAAAAGCGGGTGGGTGTATCTGAAGCTGGAAGGTTTTACCTTCTGGATTCAATAGAGGGTTTCAACAATGATGAGTGATTATAAAGACAATGATTATGAATGGATAAAAGAGTTGCTGGATTATCCTCATCAGCTGGAAGAGCGGCTTGAATTTTTTGATAACACCTCTCAGATAGCGATCCCTGAAGATCCGATTGACCGGGTCATCTTCCAGGAAACAGCCAAGCGGGCGATTCGGAAAACTGCACAAAACCGGGGCCACATTCTCATGGTGGGGGGGCCGGGTACCGGCAAATCCATGTTGGCCAATATGTTTAAAGAAGTGTTGCAAAAATCCTTGGGTGATTATTTGCGATCTCCGGATGCCATCGTTGCCTATCCCGGAAAAGATAAAAACCATGTGCGGATTGCCTATGAGGCGCCCCAAAAAATCGAACCGCTGCTGGAAAATTTTAACCAAGCGATTGATTTGGCAAGGGAGGCTGTGGAAGAATTCAGTCTGGCGGATCAAATCCAATCCGCCCGCAAGGCCAAAAGGGGGCTGCTGTGGGCAACGGTGATCGGTATTGCCGCCGGCGTTTTTTATCCGCCCGCCTTTATTGC
>JBFFCW010000374.1:0-4167 GCA_041559695.1 Desulfobacterales bacterium | reverse complement strand
GGCTATAATTTTAGCAAAAAATGACCAACGAAATACCAACATACCAGCGATTGCCCGGCAAAAAAAAGGGCTTTTTAATCGGGCACCATACCCTCTGGCAAGGCGCCGATCATTTGCTGCAGATCTATTCGCGATTGGGTGCAGAGGACTATAAGCGCTATTACTTCGATGATATTCAAGCCATTATCACTCGCAAAACCGGATCGGGGAGGATTCAAAATATTGTTCTCGGGGCCCTATCCGGGCTGTTCTGTCTTTTTGCGGTTACTTCCGGCGGCGGTTGGAGCGTTTTTCACGCAGCAGTAGCTGCTGCCATATTGCTTATCTTGCTGATAAACGTTTTTAAAGGTCCCACCTGTGAAACGGTTTTGCTCACTGCCGTTCAGACTGAAAAATTGTACTCGCTGCATCGCTTAAAAACGACCGAGCCGGTGATGAACCGGCTCAGATCGATCATCGAACGCCGACAGGGACGAATTGATCCGAACATCTTTGATAAACAATCGATTTCTTCATCCACCCAGGGAACCAACCGGCCGCCGGGCGGCGCCAAGCAGCGCAGCCTGAGCGCGCAAAGCCATGAACACGGGCGGGCGCATTTCTTTTTATTTGCATTATTGGTTGCCGATGGTCTTATCGTCGCTGCCAGTTTTATGCTCACCCATGTCGCCCTGACGCTCATCGGATCAGCCGTAACGATGTTGCTGGGAATCTGCGTGGTTGTGGCCCTGGTCCAGCAGCATGAGAGTAATTTGAAACGCCCCCTCCGCTCCCTGACCTGGGCGGCGCTGGGATATGTCTGCTTTTCTTTTATTGCCGGCTATATTATCAGTGTGGGCATCGCATTCAGACATCCCGAAATTTTACGGAACCAGTGGGAATTGTTCAAACTGTTTTCCACCGCCTCGCCCTGGGAAAGTCCCTTGCTAATGACGGTTCATATTATCGCCATCAGCGGCGCTGCTGTTATCGTGATCCCGGGGCTTTTCATGTTGAAGAATCCACAGCAAGCCATTCATCCGTCTGCAGCCTTGCCGACAACGCCGGTCCACAGCGATGCTGTGAAAAGGATGTCCTGATGGCAGATTTACTGCATCAGCGATGCTTTAATCATATGTTGCGCGAAGCGGCTGCACGCTGCCCGGAGTGCCATCGCTATTTTTGTCGCGAATGTGTAACCGAACACGAAGACAAAGTACTGTGTGCGGCCTGCCTGGACGGCAAAATCAATGCCGATGTTGCCAGCCGAAGCCGCTTTGGCCGGTTTGCCCGCATTATCCATTTTTTGTTGGGTGCCATGTTTCTGTGGGTATTCTTCTATTATCTGGGGCAAATTCTGCTGTCGCTTCCTTCTTCATTTCACGAAGGAACGTTATGGGAAATGGGGTGGTGGAAGCCGTAATGAAACCCAGGTCAAAACAGCACCGTAAGGGTGTGATCCTCCTTTTGGAAGAAGCGGTGCATTTACTGCGAAAGACACCCCTGTTTTTGCTTTCCAGCTATTTCATTGGAACGTTGCCGTTTTTACTGGGCCTGTTTTATTTTTGGGCTGACATGAGTCGCAGTGCCGATGCCAAGAGCTACCATGCGGTGGCTTCTCTGGGTCTTGCGCTGCTGTATATATGGATGAAATGCTGGCATGTCATATTTGCCGCAAGAGTAAAGCTGAAAATCAGCGGAGAACCCCTGCCGCGATGGACCTTGCAGCGAGTTCTGTCAGTCGCTGCAAATCAGGCCATTATTCATGCGACCGCTTTTTTCATTCTGCCGCTGGCAGCCCTGGTCTTCATTCCATTTGGCTGGTGCTATGCCTTCTATCAAAATTCAACCGTCCTGGCGCTCAGCGAGCTGAATGATCTGAAAACGTTATGTAAAAAAGCGTGGTTTCAAGCCAAACTGTGGCCGCGGCAGAATCATATTCTGATGGCGGTCTTTTTTATGTTTGGCAGCATTGTTTTTATCAATATCGCCGTTGCGATCTATGTTTTGCCCCAACTATTGAAGAAGTATTTTGGTATCGAATCCATGTTTACCCTGAGCGGAACACACGTCATCAACACAACCTTCTGGGTCGTAACGATCGGCATGGCCTATTTGTGCATGAATCCACTGGTTAAGACCGTTTATGTTCTGCGCTGTTTTTATGGTGCGGCCTTAAAATCCGGCGACGACCTGAAAACAGAACTAAAAGGCCTGTTGCGTCATCGCAGCGCAGCCGTCATCGGTGTGTTGATTGTGGTATTATTGGCCGCCAATCCCATACCGTCAACGGCAACCAAGACCGGTTTCACCTCGCCCGAAGCACTGGATCGCTCTATTGACGAGGTTATGGAACGGCGGGAGTTTGTCTGGCGGATGCCCAGAGAGAGAATCGCTGAGGATGAAAAAGAGCCTGAGGGGCCGATTGCGTCGGTGGTGGCGTGGATCATCGATAAAGCGGCAAAGGCGTTAAATACCGTTATAAAATGGATTGACAAACTGATCGATTGGCTGATCGGTCTGATGCCCGGCGGTGAGCGGCGTCCGGTTTCACCGGATGCAAACTGGGTATCATCCGTGCGGATTGCCGTCATTGCCCTGCTTATCGGGCTTTTGGGTGCGCTGGTATATATTCTATGGCGTTCCTGGATGCGTCGCCAGGCAGCACACGCAGAGATTGCCGCTGCGGCGGCGGTTGAATCCACACCCGATCTGGCAGACGAAGACACCAGCGCCGATGATCTGCCCGCAAACCGTTGGTTGGATCTGGCGCGCCAATTAGCCGAAAAGGGGTCATTGCGTTTGGCCATCCGGGCTTTCTACCTGGCATCCCTCGCCGGTTTGGCCGATCATGAATTGATCACGATAGAAAAGTTTAAATCCAATCGAGATTATGAAATGGAATTGCATCGCAGAGCCCATCAAAAAGAAGGCTTGCTGCCGGCCTTTTCCAAAAGCAGAGAAATATTTGAGCGTGTCTGGTACGGCATGTATAAAATCAGCCGGCCTGATCTGGACGATTTTGCCGCCATTCAAAAAAAGGTAATGACCATTGCTCAACGCTAAGGCCATACGGGCAATCATTTTTGTTGTTATTGTGTCGGGCTTTATGTTCGGGGTGCTCAAGTTGTTTTTGCTGCGCTTTGAAGCCGGGGATGTATATCCGGCCTATTCGTCATTGCGCAGCGATCCGCTGGGAAGCCGTGCATTCTACAGCAGCCTGGAAAACATCAATGACACGCTGATCGAACGCAATTACCGTTCCGTGCAAATGTTGGAATTTAACGAAAACACGGCGTTTTTTTATATCGGAACATCCGTATTTGATTCCGATTCCGTGTCAGCGGAGTGGTTCCAGGTATTTGAGCGACTGACCAATGCCGGCGGACGCCTGGTTTTATCCTTTCTGCCGGTTGAGAAAAAGCCGGCCAACTGGCGAATGTCGAAATGCGCCGCGCCCCAAACAGAAACCAAAGATAGCGACAATGCCCATCAGAAAGGTGCACCCGGCGATAAGGAAAATCTATCAAAGCCGCACGCAGCTGAAAAGACTTCAAATGCGCCAAATAACGATGACAAACAATTGGAGGGAGGGCCCGAATCCTTTACTCCTGAAAGGCAGCGCAATTGTGTTTCTTTAAAAGAAAAATGGGGGCTGGTTTTTGCGTTTGCCGAAAAGCCGCCGGATAAAGCCGCAAATGTCCGTGATGATCTATCCCGGGGCCATCTAAACGGCCTGCCCCAAACGATCTCATGGCATACCGCGCTGTATTTTGATGATCTTGATGACACCTGGCGGGTGATTTATACCGCAGATGGCCGGCCGGTCATTGTTGAAAAACCCTATGGCAGCGGCAGTCTGGTGCTTTCGGCGGACTCTTTTTTCCTGAGTAATGAAGCGTTGCGATCTGAACGCCATCCCGAACTTTTAGCCTGGACGCTCGGTGAAAGCGCAACCGTCGTCTTCGATGAAACCCATTTCGGCATCTTTAAACATCCCGGGGTGCTGAGCCTGATTAAAAAATACCGTTTCCACTGGTTTATATTTACGGTGGCTGTTTTAGCGCTCTTGTTTATCTGGAAGAATTCAGTTTATTTTGTGCCCCCGCCGAACAGAAGCCATGCACAACCGGGCGGAGATTTCATTTCGGATCGGGATTCCATTCAGGGTTTGATCAGCCTGTTGCG
>JBFFCW010000373.1:0-4196 GCA_041559695.1 Desulfobacterales bacterium | reverse complement strand
TTGCCATACCAGATGACCGTCAGCTGGACATAGAAAAAGTCGGCCCACAGCAGGCAAAATGCAAAAAACAGTTTACCGATATCGTGGAAATGGGATGGCTCCAATCCGGAGGCCTTGCCTTTTTTGAGCCGTGTGATGGCCGCCAGGATGATCAAGGCACCCAATCCGACATAAAACGCCTTTACAAAAGTGTACCCCCCGAACAGGGTGGATATCCAGTGAGGGTCCATACTCATGACCAGATCATAGCCGATCAAACTCAGGATCAGCGTAAACGCCAGGATATAAAGTCCCGCCCATACGGTCATTTTTCTCTTTACCTTTTCGGGGCTGCGGTTGTTGCGAATCCAGCCGTTATAAATCAATTTGCCAAATCGGTTCTGAACTCGATTCGAATGAAATCTAAGCTGCAGCGCATTATACAGATAGGCGAAACCGATAGCATAGAGTAACAGCAGGCCGATACAATCACGGGTGAACAGAAACGGTATATTGAGCCAGACTTCTTTGCCGTGCAGGTCTTCATGCAGCCACGGAAAGATATGGGCGCGGCCCAAAAACAACAGCAGAAACAGCACGAATGAGAGCGGGAAAAAGGCCGCAAAGGATTCCGATAATGCGGACAGCGGACCGCTCCAGCGAGCTTTGGTCATATGCATCACCGCTGAAAAAAGGACTGCCCCCTGGGCGATTGCAGACCACAGCAGAAAGTTAATCAAATACGCCTGCCAGGCTTTTTCCGGATGGGGGCTCATGATGCCGTAGATAAAAGCCGCAAATCCGATGATGATCAGGATGACAAAAATCCAGCCCGCTGGCGATTTGTTTGACTTTACAGTTTTGGTCTCGTTGGATGCCATGTTAATCCGTCTGGTTGTTGAGTTGGTTAAATGGGTTTGCTTGCTTTAATTTGTTATGCTTTTGTGCCAAACCAATGAAACGAATAAAACAAATCGAACCAATAAAACGTCTAATCGAAATAAAACGGTTAATCAAAAACCTTTATTTCCCCTCCACTTTTCTGAAACAGATCTTTGAGCCCATCTGTTTGGTCCGCCTCACACGCCGCCAGCACGCCAAAGTGTTCACCCGAGCAGCGCGGATCGTAATATTCCATTTTCTTTAAGTTGGGCAATCGCGTCTGTGTGAGCAGACCGATCACATTGCCGAAAACCGCAAAGAGAATGGTAAATTCAAAACCCACAATAAAAAACGGGATCAGCGATATGATCGGCTTTCCGCTGACAATCAAGTTCCACTGAATTGAACAGAAGATGGCCAGGGCGAACCCGCTGATAAGCCCCACTATGCCGCCGGCCAGGGTAAACCATCCGACCTTGCTTTTCTTTGAGTCCAGCGCAGCCATGATTTTGTGGCTTGGAATCGGGCTGTGAACCCGCTGGAATTTGTAGGCGGATTCTTTCAGAGCGGTGAGAGTGGAAACCACCTGGTCTTCATCTTTAAAGAGCCCCATGATGTAGCGTTTACCCTGCATGGCCGCCTCCATGTTCGAGGGTTTCTTTCATCTCCGTCATCGACACCGACGGCAAATGCTTGGCAAACAACAGAAAAAAGAAGAAAAACAGGCAAAACGCACCCAGCATAATGCCATACTCGATGAAACTGGGCGCGTATAACCCCCAGGCATGGGGAGAAAAGCCGCGCGCCACGCCACCGACGATGATGACAAATCGTTCCCACCACATACCAAAATTAACGATCAGCGAAATGATAAAAAGGGCTGCGATGGTTGTGCGAATTTTTTTAAACAGGAACAGCAGCGGAATCAAGGTGTTGCAAAATACCATGAAGAAAAAGCCCCAGCGATAATCACCCACTGCCCGCCAGCGAAATTGCTCGATTTCAACCGAGTTCTGGCTGTACCAGGCGATGAAAAATTCGGTGGCGTAGGCGAAGCCGACGATCAACCCGGTGAAAACAATGGTCTTGGCCACATTTTCCAGGACTTCTTTGGTGATGATGTTCTGATATTCAAAAATTTTACGCAACGGGATCATCAATGTCAGCACCATTGCCAAACCGGAATGGATGGCACCGGCAACAAAGTACGGCGCAAATATCGTGGTATGCCAGCCGGGTGCGATCCCCAGTGCAAAATCCCAGGATACGACACTGTGAACCGAAATCACCAGCGGAGTCGCCAGGGCGGCAAAGAACAGGTAGCCGCGGGTGTAATGGCGCCACTGCTCGTTGGCGCCGGTCCATCCCATCGCCAGGATCTTAAAGATTTTTTTACGGGTACCTTCGGACCGATCTCGAACGGCGGCCAGATCCGGCAGCAGTCCGGTGTACCAGAAAAGGCTGCTGACGGTCAGATAGGTGCTGATGGCAATCACATCAAACATTAGCGGTGACAGAAAATTGGGCCACAGGAGTCGCTGATTGGGAATGGGCAGCATATAATAGACCTGCCAGACGCGCCCCAGATGGATAAAGGGGAAAAGTCCGGCAATGCAGACCGCAAAAACGGTCATGGTTTCAGCCGCCCGGGCAATCGGGTTGCGCCATCCGGCCCGGAACAGGTGCAATATCGCCGAGATCAGCGTCCCCGAATGGGCAATCCCCACCCAGAAGACAAAGTTGATCAGATAGGTGCCCCAGCCCACCGGATTGTTTTGACCGCCGGCGCCAATGCCGACAAAAATCTGATAAATCCAGCAGGCGGCGCCGACCAGCACGCCTAAAAACAAAACAGCCACGATCGCCCAGTAGTACTTTTTGGGCTTGCTCAAAGTGTTCAGTACGGTTTGATCAATACTCGCGTACGTCAGTTGGCTCATATCAATGTTCCGAAGGTTAATTTACAAACCAATCATTTAAGTTTTCAGTCACGATCATTTTTCTCGTGATGAGCCGATCGTTTCGCTTTTATCGAAACCAGAGCAGCACTCCACGCAATTTTTGCGCTGCGTTTGAGCAGCGCTTCGCTTGAGGTAAAACTTTTTACATCCAACCTAAAGTTCCGCGAAGCGGAACGCTCCTCAAGGCCCTCACGGCCGCTCCTGAAGTCTCGCCATCAGCGAGACGCTCTTTTTTATATTTCCTGCAAAACTTTCTTGAGGTAAATCACCGCAGGCTTGGTGTTCAGATAACCCATGGCCTGGTAGGCCCGGGGGTCGTCCACCAGTTTTCTGACCCGACTGTTGTTGTCCATCAAACTGCCGAAGACCAGCGCATCGGTCGGGCAGGTTTGCACGCAAGCCGGGATGACCTCACCGTCACGGATCACGCGCTTTTCGTTCTTGGCGTTGCTGTGAGCGACCTTGATGCGTTGAATACAGAAGGAGCATTTTTCCATCACCCCCTTGCTGCGAACGGTGACATCGGGATTGAGCTGCACATTCATGGGCTCGGGCCATTTCCAGTCGAACCAGTTGAATCGCCGCACTTTGTAAGGGCAGTTCTGGACACAAAAGCGGGTTCCGATGCAGCGATTGTAAATCTGGTTGTTGAGCCCTTCTTTTGAATGGTGCGGCGCATACACCGGGCAAACCGATTCGCAGGGGGCATTATCACAGTGCTGGCAGAGCATCGGCAAAAAGGTGACCTTTTGCATTTGATGCGGGTCCTGATACCGCTCGATGCTCAGCCAGGTCATCTCCCGCCCTTCGATGACCCGTTCTTCACCCACAATGCCGATATTGTTTTCAGCATAGCAGGCGGTCGAGCAGGCGCCGCATCCGATGCAGCGATCCAGATCAACCACCATTGCCCAGCGGTATTGTTCGTGATCATGCGGCGGATAAAAATCCCGTTTGTGATCATAACCTTCGGGAATCGGCAGTGTTAAGGGAAAATCTTCCATGGTCAGACCGGCCTTTTTGGGCACTTGCTCCTGGTTCAATTCCGCCAGGCCGACGGTCAACGCAAAGGTCCGTTCATGCTGGGTTCGGCTGCCGTACATGTTGGCCAGTTTCAACTTCCGGCCGGTTGGACGAATTTTTATTTGAGCGGTTGAAAAAAGCGGACCTCCTGAATCCGGATTCGCATCAGGCGGTAAAATGACGATCGGATTGACACCCTTGTTTTCAGCGTAGCGCCCGTAAGTCTGATGTCCCTGGCCGATGTTCATGACCAGCAGCCCCGGTTTTGCAAATTCGTTCACATAAACCGGTGCTTCCAGGCTGCCCCATTTCGATTCAATCTGGATGATATCACCCTGGGCGATATTTTGT
>JBFFCW010000372.1:0-4206 GCA_041559695.1 Desulfobacterales bacterium | reverse complement strand
TATCCTCAAAGCCGGCGCCCTGAAGCGTTTTTTCGATATCTTCAATTTTCTCGGTTCCCCCGACACATCCGGATATCAGTGATATGTCGTTTTTGATTTCAGGGGGCAGTGTCTGAAGTGCCACCACATCTAAAATTGCCAGACGGCCGCCGGGCTTCAGCACACGCCAGGCTTCCCGAAATACATCCATTTTCTCCGGTGAAAGATTGATGACGCAATTTGAGATAATCACATCCACGCTGGCATCGGCCACCGGGAGGTGCTCGATCTCGCCCAGCCTGAACTCAACATTTTTAGCGTTCAGCTTCTCGGCATTCTGGCGGGCTTTGCTGACCATATCGGCGGTCATGTCCACGCCGATGACCCGGCCGGATTCGCCCACCGTTTCGGCCGCTAAAAAGCAATCGAAGCCGCCGCCGCTTCCCAGATCCAAAACGGTCTCGCCCGGCTTCAAGGAAGCAATCGCCTGGGGATTGCCGCAGCCCAGCCCCATATTTGCACCTTCCGGCGCACGATCTACCTGCTCTTTGGTGTAGCCAAAAGCCTGGGACATTTTTTCAATGGGTCCCAGCGAGGTGCCGCAGCACGATGAAAGCGCGCTGCAGCCGCATCCTGAAGTTTTTTGTTTGGCAATTTCGCCATATCGGCTTCTGACCGCCTGACGAATTTCATCTGAATTTTTTGTTTTCATTTTTTTCCCTCCGTGTTTTAATATTTCGACATCTATCGAAGTATTCGCGCAAAAAAAATTGGCCATAGCGCTAAAACGAAAAAAAATACTTCAATTCTTCCAAAACCTCGGGATCCACCCAGCATTCGATGTTCTGCCCATTGCGGTGGGTTTTAATCAAACCCGCCTGTCGCAACTCTTTGATGTGATGGGACACCGTGGACGGTACAATATTTAAATCCTTACCAATATCTCCCACGCAGGCCGTATTATCCGGTTCAAAGATGCCGATGGTGCCGGGCTTACAGCAAGTTGCCAGGCTAATAAAAATCTTTAATCGGTTGGGGTTGGACAGCGCCTTAAAAATTCCGGCATATTTATCAAGTTTATTATTCGGCATATGTCGAATTATAGAACAAAAAAATTATTTGTCAAGTATTTATTTGTCTTTTAACCGAATTGCTTTATAAGATTTCTGCTGATATACAGAATTAAATTGAGCTTATGCCCGGATATCTTATTTTTAAGTCTAAGGGAGATTATATAGATGATCAGATTAAAAATACACGTGGGCAGATTACCTGGCGCGGTCGTTTTATTTTTCATGTTTTTAACCGCCCTCGGCGGCTGTGCCATGTCAAATTACGGAAGGCTGGAATCAAATTCTGATATCCGACGCGCTTTTGAAACCTACCAGATTATGCCGGACCACAGCTATTACTACCGGGGAACGTTTAGCCGGCCATTTGTCATCGTTGGAATAAATAAAAACTTCGAGCTAAATTCAAAGCTATGGGTGGAAATTGACCCTCAATCGAAAGATTTTCGCACATTGATCGATCGGGTTTCACTCCAGGGCTCGGGGAGCACCACCCGGCCCTGGGGGCTTAGGATTTTAGATCATTCCGGCAGTTCGGTAGGCGTATGGTATTCCGCCATTCGTGCAGCGACTGTTGAGGTAAATGAAAATGGTCAGATCGTTAATTTGTCACCCCTACGAATGGTGACAAGGGGCGGTCAGTAGAGTTAACTCGTTGACGAACCCGTTCTTCATTAAAGCGGGTCGGTCGAACCGGTGATCTGACTGCCTGCATCAATTTGCTTATTATCGGCTTTTATCGGATTTGCCAGGCCCAGAACCGTTTCTTCAATCTTGGGCACATTTTTAACCTGAAATATATAGCCAAATTCACACCCGACCGCTTCAATATTGGATACCCGCCATTGGCCTTCGGCCAGCGTAAAAGACCAGATTGTTTCATGATCTTTAAATTTTGGGTCACCCTCGACCATTTTGTCGGTCTCGCGCTGAACCAGGCAGTCTTTCATGTTGGCGGTTATCGACACCACCAGCACGGATCCCTCATGGGCACCATCATCGTTGCGATGGATAAAAAGCAGCGGGCGAACCGCCCGGACCTTTTTGACTTCACAGACATTGCGCAGACCTTCTCTGTGCCACCTGTCCAGATGAACCAATTGCTGGTTTTGCCAGTACCAGTCGGTTAAATACTCAAAGGCCCGTGAAACATCTTCTTCTTTCCAGGCGTTGTGGACCCGATAAAAGCAGTCCAAAATCCGCTGTTTGGCCCACAGCCATTCAAAATTCGGATCATACTGCGCCATAAACCTCAGATCTCTATGGGCCCGCCGCTCCGCCAGCTTCTGTTTGATGTACAGATAAATGCCAACCGGCAGCAGGATGAGCGACAGCAGGCTCAGTACCATTTTCCCCCAGAAAGTATTGGCGATGACTTTGGCAATCTGGCCGCCGGGGCCGCCGTAGGCCGGCTGAATAAAAATAAAAGCAACCATCAGAAATATTAAGCAAATTCCCAGAAGTCTTTTTTTGTCCATGTGCCCTCCGATAACGGAATAATGCTTTAAAATTGAGCAAAATCCATACCATCAGGGCTTGGATTTTTTTTTGCAATAATTACAGCTATATAAATCTCAGGCAAAATTCTATGGCAACCGGAAGTTACAAATATTGTCAACGAGGGCGGCAATAAACGTCAGCCGTAAAAGACGGGGATGGTTTCAGCTAAAGAATTTTTTATTTCTCAACTATTTTCACCCTGCTAGCAAAGCGGGCTTTGTTCATGCTCCAGCAGCCACGCTTTGCGCCAGACACCGCCGCCGAAACCGACCAGTTTGCCATCACTTCCGATCACGCGGTGGCAGGGAATAATCAGGGGAATCGGGTTTTTATTGTTGGCGTTGCCCACCGCCCGGAAGGCCCTGGGGCTGCCGACGGCCCGGGCAACGTCCCCGTAGGAGACAGTCTGACCAAAGGGAATTTTTTGCAACTGCCGCCAGACGGCTTTTTGAAAATCGGTTCCTTTCAGCAACAACGGAACGTTGAATTTGCGGCGTTGGCCTTTGAAATACTCATCCATCTGCTGCATACACTCTTGCAAGCAGGCCGGCAGGTTGCGGTTAATCACGGATGGCGCTTTATTAAAAGAGATCGTCAAAATGCCTCTCTGATTGCCGACAATTTCAAAAGGCCCAATTTCAGACCGGTAGCACGCTGTGTATGTTTGCAAAAATTCCTCCTCAGTAAATGGGTGACATTCGCCGGGCTGGGATTGGCGCAGTATCAAAGGGCTGGTAGGGTGCCAAAGCGGAGGCCAAAAGCTCTACTATACCGAAAAAAAGGATGATGACCGCCCCGAAACTGTCAAAGCAACGGATGTAATCATTCTGTGTTGGTCAAGGAAAACGTATGCTTTGTCACCGGTTTCATAATTGAGCCGCATTGTTCGCAGTTACGTTATAAGCGTCTTTAGATCCCGGGGCTCCATATCCTGAATTCCCAAATCTTCGGCGCTCAATCCTTTCTGGAAATAGTCCACATTCAACATGATGGAAGCAATCTGAATGATGGCATCTATGGTGGGTGTAGGCACACCCCACGCACGGCCGATTAATGCCCAGGGCACCAGGCCAAAGGGTAAGTCCTCGTTTACGTAACGCGTATCTACAGCGGATGGCGCCGGAAAAGCCGGGTGGCCGTGAATGGGGCTTTGTCTGAGAGTTTCAGATAAGGTTTTTTTGCCTAACGAATAATTGGCATAAAACGTTTCAAAGGAATCCTTAATCAATATACCATCCGTGCTGATAAGCTTGAGCACCGCCATTCGCTCTTCGTCCATCGACAACATGATTTTGGCAACCGATTCGGTGGCACCATCCGCATACAGGTTCCAGCCTTTACCGCCGGTTGCTTCAATTCGCCCGGCGTTAAACAAAACCATAGGCGGGTGCACGATGGGATTTAATTTGTTAAGGCTTGTGGCCCACACATTTTCAGCGGCAACAAATTGGGGGAATACGGGTTTGATTTTTTCCAAAAACTCAGCTGTCCGGCTAGCCGGCAGGGCGGCAGTTGGAAGCTTGCTTTTTACACCTATGCAGGCCACGACTCCTGGCTCTGATGCCCGGGTGGCGTATAACAGCGAAATGGTCTCAACCGGGGTTACCCGGGTGGTGACGCCGGCCTCCTTCATCCACTTCCGAAATCGCAGGGCCCC
>JBFFCW010000371.1:0-4214 GCA_041559695.1 Desulfobacterales bacterium | reverse complement strand
TTTAGGAGAGGATATCCCGGTGGTAAGAGCCCTGCCCAATCCCCCCAGCCAGATCGGCAAAGGCATTGCGGCGCTGGCCTTTAACCCCTACGTTACTGAAACACAAAAAAATGATGTTACCGAGCTTTTTGCCTGTCTGGGAGAATATGTCATTTTGCAGGAAGATAAGATCAATGCGGTTACCGCTCTGAGCAGCCCGGTGGCTACTCACCTGTTTTTCCAGGCGATCATTGATACAGCCGTGAGATTGGGTATTGATCGGGAAACATCAACAAAGATTGCATATCAAACGATTAACGGTTCAATGGAACTGTGGAACACCCGACAAGTGTCCCCTTATAATTTAATCAGCGAAGCCAGCACGCCGGGGGGCATTTCCACTGAAATTACATTTATCCTGGAAAAAAAAGCGTTTAAGGCCATCATAACCGAAGCGCTTGAGGCGGGTTATAAAAAAGCTGCTGAATTTAGCACCTAAATATTGCACTGAAACTGAGCAATCGGTTCCCGATTAAAGTCGGCAAACGCCATAATGGAATCCAGCTCGACATTGGGATTTCCCCGGGCCAATCCGGCACTGATTGAAAACTCAAAGCAGCGCACCGCAGGATTGACCTCTCTGGCGGCATTCTCGATGCTGATCAGCCCATTTTTCCGAAAATCTCTGGTAAAATCTTCTAAAATGCGCTGGGCTTCATCCAGATCGGAAAACGGCAGTACGGTACTGAACTGGTCGATTCTGCGCCGCATTGAAAATCCCCCGACCGTGCCGAAGTGCTTATTGATGTAATTTCCCATGGTTCGGATTCCGCTCTGAGTCGCTGTGTGACCCAGTTCTTCAATAATGCGATCCAGATTTTCAAGGGCGAAAATGACAACTGCAAATTGGCGGTTTCCATTTTTGCGGGCCAGATCGGTTTGATAGCGTACCTTAAACTGGCGCTTGGAATGCAGACCGGTCAGCTCATGCTGCAAATCTTCGAGACTGGCGATGATTTCATCGTAAAAAGGATGATCAAATTCTTCGAATGCTTCAGGTGTCCCCTGAAAAACAATTTTTTTATCGTAAAGCGCCAGAATGCGGTCGGAGATAAAAAACACATCCGGAATGTCATGGCTGATCAAAACGGCCGTAAAGCCGAATTTCATTTTATATTCGGCAATCATTCCCAGGATGGCATTTCGGCGAATGGGGTCCTGTCCGGTGGTCAATTCGTCAAACAGGACGATTTTCGGATCGGTAACCAGCGCCCGGGCCAAAGCCATTCGCTTTTGCATTCCGCCGGAGAGCTCGGACGGATATTTGTGAACCACGTTTGTCAGCTCGGTTTGCTCCAGGCGCGCCATTACCTTTTCCCGAACTTGTGATTTGCTGAGTTGGTTGAATTTTCTCAGGGGCATGGCCACATTTTGATAAACCGTCTTCGAGTCAAAAAGGGCATTATGCTGAAACATGTAGCTGATCTGGGCGAGGTAGGTATCCCATTCTCTGCGGCTCATTTTTTCGATCGGTCGGCCCCGAAATAAAACGCTGCCTTCGTCGGGCCTCAGCAGGCCGATCATGTGCTTGAGCAGAACGCTTTTACCTTCGCCGCTTTTACCGATGATGGTTGTGACATCACCCTCATAAATCTGCAGGTTAATTCGATCCAGGATCGTCCGCTCATCAAATCGCTTGGTAACATTTTTAAATTCTATGATGGGAGATTTCGTCATGGCACCCCGTATACAGCCGATCAATCAGCACTGCGTGCAATCTGATCACACATTGCCCTTGCTATCATCGAAAAATCAAAGATCTGCTTCTTCGGCTTTGGAGCAAAATATTTGGCTGGGCCTAATGATCAAAAAAGTCGGCGGGAAGTCGCATCCTGAGGGCCGGCGACTTTACCCGCACGGTTAATGGCTACCACCGCCCCGCTTGGGTGGAATGATATTCCATCTGCACTTATCCTAATCACAAAATGAAATCATGCAAGGCTGCCAGCTTTAAAAAACAGCGGTGGTGGGGGACGTTCACTATCAAGCCTTGTAGTTATATAGATAGCGAATCATATTTGTCTGCCCGCGCTTTGGGGAAATTGGTCATTCGTCAATTCATCTGGACGGCTTCCCAGCCAAGTATCGCCAGCTTGCGCGCGACCCCACCCCCATAATTTCCAAACTCGGCGGTTTTTTTGATGACGCGGTGACAGGGAATAACAAATGAGACCGGATTGCTGCCAACCGCATTGCCGACGGCACGGGAGGCTTTGGGCATCCCGATGTGGGCCGCAACGTCCTCATAAGAAACCACCGCACCCATGGGAATTTTGATCAGAGCCTCCCATACCTTGATTTGAAAATTGGTGCCGCTTAAAACCAGATGAAGGGGCGTTGATTTTTGTCCCTGCGCTGGATTGAAAATCCGTTTGACGAATGGTCGCGTGACATCCGGGTCTTCGATCAAGGTTGCCTTTAGCCACCGATCTTCCAGACTCTTAAAAACGGGCCGGCGGTCATTGTTTTGAACAAAATTCAACCCGCAGATGCCCCGGTCGGTTTTTGCCAGCAGACATTCGCCGAAAGGGGTGGCATGATAGCCGTATGCAATTTCAAGGCCTTCGCCTTTGGCTTTGTATTCCCCCGGAGTCACCGCTTCACAGGAGACAAACAGATCATGCAGGCGCCCGGGGCTGGTCAGGCCCGATTCGTAGGTAACGTCTAAAAGGTTGATCGACTTTTCCAGCAGGGTTTTGGCATACTCTTTGGTTAAAAATTGCAGAAACCGCTTGGGACTGATACCGACCCAGCGACTGAAAAGGCGCTGGAAATGATATTCGCTCACGTGGATCTTTGCAGCGATTTCTTTTAAACTCGGTTGCGAATGAAAGTTTTCAGCAAGAAACTGAATGGCCTTCTCGATGCGTTCATAATCAATGGATGTTTGTGAAAAAGCCTCAGCTGGCATTGGAAATACCTCCTTGGATGAAATTTAATTAAAAATAGCCAAAATGAAGAACCTTCGCCACCCGTTTCTTGCGATTTTAGATTAAATGGATAATTATTTTTATGTACGACAATGCCTGTCAGCTAAACCCATCAATCTTGACCACTACCAGGGTCACATCATCCTCAGGAATAACGTCCTGGCGGAAACGGTCCAGCGAATCAATTATGGCGGCAACCATTTCCTTTGCGCTTTTTTCGGCATATTGGCGGATAATTTCAAATAGCGCCGCTTTGCCGAATATTTTGCCCCTGGCGTTATGGGCCTCCCAGATGCCGTCGGTGCCAAAGACCATAATTTGCCCCCGGGTTAATCCCGGCTTTTGTTGTTCCTCGTATTGCCAGTTTTCATCCACACCCAGGGCCATCCCCGGCCCTTTTAGTTCCTCAAAGGTGTTGGTGGCCGGATCATAGAATATCGCCGGCTCATGCCCGGCACGCACCCAGCGAATCCGCTGGGCACGGGCATCGATCTCGCTGCAAAACAGGGTCATGAATCTGCCGGATTCCTCTACGTCTTTGGTCAGTTGCCGATTCACATCCGATATAATTTGCGCGATATTCCCGGATAGCAGGGCGCGTTGCCGCAGTGAAGATCGAGCAGAAGCCATCAACAGGGCCGAGGAAATTCCATGCCCGGAAACATCACCCACAGCGATGCCGATTTTGCCCTGTTGGTGGTCGCCCAGCTCAAAATAATCATAGTAATCACCACCGGTGCGCTCACAATAAATGCTTTGACCGGCGATATCCAGCCCGGCAATTTCAGGATCCGCTTTCGGTAAAAAATTTTGCTGAACTTCTTTTGCCAGTTCAAGTGATTGGCGCATTTTATCTCGCTCAATCAAGCCAGCGGTCATTTCATTGATCACATCCCCGGTATAGCCAATTTCATCGTTGGAAGTGACCTTGACTTTTTGATCGAAATCCCCGTCACGCACGCTTTTTAAAACCCGAATGATCTCTTTTAAAGGACGCGTGATATTGCCACTGACCAGAGCGGCCAATCCAATCCCGACACTGATCCCAAAAATGGCGTTGGTCAGAAGCGCCGGTCTCAATAATTCCAGAAGCTGGGCCGAATCTAACGGGGTGCGATAGGTGCCGCGTACAATGGCGATAAGGGCTAAAAAAGGAATCAGGTTACAGGCAAAAATAAGGGCCGCCAGTCGAGTGCGAATACGCATGCGCAATGTTTTTGGCGTAACATAGAGCCCGCCATCTGG
>JBFFCW010000370.1:0-4215 GCA_041559695.1 Desulfobacterales bacterium | reverse complement strand
CCTTTAGTGACCTTAATGGCGGCAACAACTTAGCGCTGGGGGTTTTTGAAGATACGGATTTCAAAGAAGCGCAACAGGAAATAGCACCGGGACAAATCATCCTTATCGCCACCGACGGCATCTGGGAAGCACGCAATCCAAAAGGCGAGATGTTCAGCAAGCATCGGATTCACGATATCATCCGCCGCAATGCGGCAAAGACCGCAAGCGATATCCAAAATGCAATCCTGGATTCACTCAAGCGTTTTCAAAAAGACGTTAAACTCGAAGACGATATGACATTGGTGGTGATTAAAATTACACGTTAGGGGCTTGGCCCCGATTGGCCTGTTGAACGCCTGCCCGCATCATTCTGCCGACCACCAAATGATGAAAAGGACGAATCAAATTGAAATATACCGGACCCGTCCAGTGTTTATAATGGATAATTGTCACCACATGAAACCGGTTACGAAAATCTGCCAAATGTTCGGCCAGCACACCAAAATAGGCGCGCAGGTGCTTATCCTCAGGCGTTTCGCCGACCCAATAGTGTTTTTCATCTGCCAGCCGCACCGTGAAAAAGGTTACGGTTTCACCCACCACAAAGGAGGCTTCTTGCGGGCCAAGTTTGGGAGGGACTTCCGGCGGCGGATGTTCAACCAGGCCGAGCAGCTTAACGAGGATGGCACGAATACGGTATAGGAAGACAATCCACCCGGGATAGTAAGACAACATCAAAGCAATAAACTGGCGCAGAGAGGTTTGCCCCTCTATGGTTTTTACATCAATGTGGTTTGCGCCCTCGAGCAGTCGGGCGATCTGAGGAATTTGACCGATCGTGTTCATTTAGGCGGCAACGTTTTGACAAAGGTTTTGGCTTTATTCAACCAGGATTTTAGGCGGTCGTCAGTCTTAAACCCCGTGCCAGCTACCATCACCCAGCCTTTCATCGGTTTTCCGGTAATATCAAACGGCCGGGTATTGGATTGCTTCAATGCTTGCGCCGCTAATTTTTCGCCCAGGCGCAAAATAAGATAATCTTTGTAAACACCGCAGACCATATTCCCGTTGAGCAGGTGACAGACACCGCCAAACATTTTTTTCGCTTCGGCATTTTCCCAGCGGGTAACGATCTTTCGGATGCGGGCATCAATCTCTTCATTGTATGGCATCATGGCCTCCCCTGGGTCATATCGAATATAAGTTAATCCGCGGTTATCAACATTTGCATGCCCGGCGCATCGGCCGGTCGCTCGACAAAACCGAAGTTTTGGTAGAATGAACGTTTACCTTTGGCTGAAAACAGCCAGATGACCCTTATTTGCTGCATGCGGCATCTGGCGATCAACTTGTTGAGCAGGGTGCTGCCGATGCCCTGCTTCTGATAGGAAGGCTTGACGATCAGATCACAGATTAAGGCATACAAAACACCGTCGGAAATAATGCGGCCGAAGCCGACCAGGTCATTCTTGTCATAGGCCGACAGCACATACCAGCTCGATGAAATGGCCGCATAAAGCTCATCTTCATCCGCCCGATACGCCTGATTCCAGCCGGTGGTCTCAAACAGCCGATAATAGGCAGCGAGGGCCGGCAGTTTTTCACGATAGGCGATCTTAAAATCAGTCATGATGATAAACCTATCAATTTAGTGGGATTACATCTGATAGCGACCGGACGGAATCGGTCAACCAGGACGCCGGGCCGCATCTGGGCTGAAACCATATTGAACCTGGAAGCAAAAATCAACAGGATTTAAAATCAGTTCTGATTTGTTGACAATTGGTATACAAAGCTTAGATTAACAGCCAACGGCGTCATCCATGCAAAAAAACCGGTGCTGAGTTAGCACAAACGGAGTTGATGAAATGACTTTTGAAACCAAGGAACAGGTGCTCGAACGCATCCTTACCCAGTCGAAGCCCAAATGCCCCCATTGCGGTGAAGAAATGAACTTATGGGAGGTGCCTCCGGTTAATGTCGGCGATGGTCTCGGATGGGGAACCCCTTACTTGTATATCTGCTTTAACGACAATTGTCCCTGCTACGAGCAGGGGTGGGATCACATGAAAGAAAACTATGCCCAGTCCGCCTCTTATCGGTCAATGAACTATCCGGGAACGGAAACTTTTGAAATAATACCAGTATTCAGCCCCATGGGGGGGCGGGGCCAGGTCATCGATGACCAGGCGCTGGCCCAAGAGGAAGCCCTCAAAGAGGCCGTCAAAAAAGGATTTTCAATTCTTGCAGATTGCTATGTAAGCAAAGATGGCCCCCAGGTTCTGCAGATGGTACTCGACGTCACCGAACCGGTACGTGTTCGGGTAAAAGCCGCTGAAATGATAGGGGATATAGGTGAGCTGGAAGCCATCGAGCCCATTCGAAACGTAACCTTCGGCAATCAGATCCTCCAGAAAACGGTCGATGATGCCATTACCAAGATTCACAAGCGGTTTTTTACGCGGGAGTGCCCCTTTTGTGCCGAGATTATCAAAAAGCGGGCGAAAATTTGCAAGCATTGTCAAAAAGAAGTTGCCGGCCTGTAGTTTTCATTTGTAAAAAGTGTATTTCTGGCTTTACGAGGTTAGCATTCAGTTTAGTTACTCAGAGCCTATTTGTTGGACCCCCCATTCTAATCATTCTATATTGAGCTTCTGCTTTTAACCTTATCTTCGATCACACCGTTAATTATCGGATTTTAAAGGCATAATTTATATAAAAAAAAGTTCAAGATTTTTGTTATATTACCGATGTTTATAACATGAAAAAACTTGATCGCAGAAAATTTCCGAGAATTAAAATCTGCAATCCGATTTCTTACGATAGTGTGGATCAGAAAGGGATTCAGCTGGATCAGAACATGGGAATTGCCCTGGATATCAGCCAGAACGGCATACTGTTAGAAACGGCTCAAATGATTCAATCCAAATATATCTATTTGATCTTTGTTGATCTGGAAAACAAATTGATCAGAATCGCCGCACGGGTGGTATTTTCGGTAAAAAATAAAAAGGGCAATTTTAAAAGCGGTATTAATTTTCAGGGAAGCCAGGAAGAAAACATTCGGTTTGCAAAAAAGGTGATTAAAGCCTATCACCATCAAAAATCAGATCCCGCTCTCGTAGACAGCGCCAGCGCATAGCGAATTTCTAGATCACAAATTCCTGCCCACATTGACATTCATACTGTCGAAGGATCGAAATATTAATTTTTCGCGCTCCCGCTTTTCTTTCGGGAACGGCAATGGTTTTATTTCTTTTAATTTCTCTTGCGCCTGCGCTTTTGAAGGTATCGCATTCAGTCCTTCCCCCAGTTTTTTGCCGCTAACCGTATCCAGAACAATGGCTTTCTTACCGTCGGATACAACTGAAAAGGGGAGCTGGTTTTCTCCGAGCAGCCGGGCGGCGGCCACTATTTCTCTTTCGCGGGATCCCAGTGAAGCCGCCGCACATTTGATGGCCATAAAGCGGGTGGACCCGCGTCCATCGTCAACGCTGACCACAAGGTCGATTTGAGAACGGTAAGGTTCTCCGGCAACCGTGATTTCAATATCAACATTGACGGCGACATCTTCTTTCAAATATTCTTTTTCAGCGACCAAAAATCGCTCAACCATCTGCCGATTCTCCTCGGCACCCACATTGGGGATCTCTTTTCCGGTGACAAAATCGGTGATCATTGAATAGGGTTTTAATGTAGTGGACATAAAAATACCTAAAGCGCGTGTTATCGAATTAAAAATCAGTAAGGTGAATCCGGCAATCCAGGTGTCCCTACCAATACCGTAATGGTTTCTATTGTTATTTGTAGTGGCGGGGACTTCGACGAGCTCAGTCGAGTCGTTTATCCCCGCCCAAAAAGCACAATCGCCGCATCGAAACGGGCGGGCATAAAGCCCGCCCCTACTTATTTAAAACCGGGGTCGTTATTCGTTTGGCATCCGCCCACAGCCCTTCGAGGTCAAAAAATTCTCGAACCGGTTCGTAGAAAACGTGGATGACCACATGACCGTAATCCAGCAATACCCAGTGACCCTCGCCGGTCCCTTCTACACTGAGCGGCTTGATTTTATGTTTCTTCAGTTTGGCAACAATAGAATCAGCGATCGCATTCACCTGGCGGTTGGACCGTCCGCTGCAGATAATAAAGACATCTGCAATCGAGGTGAGGTCCCTTACATCTAAAACAATCAAATTTAGCGCTTTTTTCTCCGACGCCGCCGTAATGTAGCGG
>JBFFCW010000369.1:0-4217 GCA_041559695.1 Desulfobacterales bacterium | reverse complement strand
CGTTAAGCGTATGCACAAGCTCGGTGCCTTTTTTGCCTTTTTGCCTAAAGCGGATATTGCCGCGCCGCGCCTGAAAATTTTCAAAATTGCTGCAGGATGAAATTTCGCGGTAAACCCCCTGAGCCGGCATCCAGACTTCGATATCATAGGTTTTGGCGGCTGAAAATCCCAGGTCTCCGCTGCACAGCTCAATCACCTGGTAGGGAAGTTCGAGTTTCCTTAATATGGTTTCGGCATTGTCGAGCAGCGATTCAAGTTCGTCGTAGGAGGTTTGCGGGGTGGTGAATTTGACCAGCTCAATTTTGTTAAATTGATGCTGGCGGATGAGCCCGCGGGTGTCTTTGCCGTAGGATCCGGCTTCGGATCTAAAGCAGGGCGTATACGCTGTATAGTATATCGGCAACTGCGCTTCATCCAGGACCTCATCCTGATGAATATTGGTCAACGGTACTTCAGCCGTGGGAACCAGAAAATACTCCCAGCCCGCCAGTTTAAAGAGGTCTTCTTCAAACTTGGGCAGTTGTCCGGTATGGATCATGCTTTGCCGGTTTACCATAAAGGGCGGCAGTGTTTCCGTGTATCCATGAGTTTGGGTGTGAATATCGAGCATAAAATTGATCAGCGCTCTTTCCAATCTGGCGCCGGCGCCGAAGTACAGCGGAAAGCGGGCTCCCGTAATTTTAGCAGCGCGCTCAAAATCCAGGATGCCAAGTGCCGCGCCGAGATCCCAGTGCGGTTTGGGTTTAAAATCAAAATCCGGCGGATCACCAACCGTTTTAATAACAGGATTATCGGTTTCATCCTTGCCCAGCGGCACAGACGCATGGGGGATGTTCGGCAAACCCAGTAATATCTTCTCAAATGTTTCCAGAATTTCGGCCAATGCTTTATCGAGCGCTTTAATCTTTGATGAAACCTCTCGCATTTTGGCGACAACGGTGTCGGCACTGTCACCGGCCTTTTTCATTTCCGCAATCTGGTCGGAGACCACATTGCGCTGATGCCTTAAGGCTTCGAGTTCCTGCAATATGGCCCGGCGCTCATCGTCGCACGTTTTAAAGGCATCCAGATCGGCTGGTTGCCCCCGCGTCTCCAAAGCCTTTTGAACGGTTTTTAAATTTTGTCTAACAAACTTGATTTCCAGCATTTTTTTCCTTATAATAAAAGGTTCTAAAGGTGCTAACCTTTCAGGCTGCAGGATGAAATATTGGCGCAATTAGCATGGCGGGGCGGTATAGTCAATGATTATTAAAGATTAGCGCTGCCGACATTTTTTATCTTTTTAATTTTAATATCGTAAAATGGGGTCGTCATATGGAGGAAATCCAAATCGTCAAAAGCCAGATTCGTGAGGAAATCGCTGAAAAATTTGCCGCGCTATCGGCTAACGAAATCGCTGAAAAAACAAAAGCGATTGAAAACAGACTCTTTGATTTTGCCAATTTCCTGGAATCAAAAATAGCCCTTTTGTATGTAAACAATAAACATGAGGTGCTAACCGCAAACATCCTCAAGCGTGCCTATATTTACAATAAAATCGTTGTCCTGCCGGTCTACAACAGCGAAAATTTTGAAATGGAGCTGAAAAAAGTTGATAACCTTGAAAAAGATCTGAATCCGGGACCGCGCGATATTCTACAGCCCGATGAATCCCGCTGCAAGGTTGTTCCGATCGACAAAATTGACATTGCCATTATTCCAGCAGTGGCCTTGGATGAGAAAGGCGGCAGAATCGGTTCCGGAAATGGGTATTATGACCGGCTCATACCCAGACTCGCCATCACCACCCGTAAGGTTGCGCTTGCTTTTGAAGAGCAAATCATCCCACAGGTCCCCATCGAATCTCACGACAAGCATGTCGATATTATCATCACCGAAAATCGTGTGATTTACAAAATCTGACCCGGCAAGCCCTGTAACGCTTGAGGCCGTCTCAATCCCGGCATGCCCTCGCTATGCACTGTGCCGATGTCTCCAGAGAACGCGTCTAGTCTTCGGCAACTTGGAGATTTAATACCCATCCAAGCTTCTATGAATGACCTGATTTTTTGTTTGATGTTTTGATTATTGTAATATTTCATCAAAGGATCAAGGTCTTTTTTTTGAAGAAGTGGGAAAATACCAGCCCGATCAAGACTGCCTGGCATTTAGCGATAAGGAGAAAAATCAGTAGCGTTGCCCCTGGATAATCTTGACCTGAACCGGTCGAGTTGGTAAAAAAGCAGAAATGAACAAGGAAGCCATTAAATACACACGCCAGCGGGAGGAGATGGTCAAGCACCAGATCGAATCCCGTGGAATCACAGATCCTAAAGTGGTTCAGGCACTTCATGCAGTTCCGCGGCATTTGTTTGTCAGTGAGGCTTTAAGAGATCAGGCCTACGGGGATTACCCCCTGCCCATCGGCGAACAACAAACCATCTCCCAGCCCTATATTGTTGCCGAAATGACCCAGGCATTGGGGCTTGGCAAAGATGACCGGGTTCTTGAAATCGGAACCGGCTCTGGATACCAGGCAGCTGTTTTGGCCGAAATCGTATATCGCGTATACACCATTGAAAGAATCCGCCCGCTGTATATACAGGCCCGAAATCTGCTGGACAAACTGAATTATCACAATGTTGTCATGCGTTGTAGCGACGGCACTGCGGGGTGGCGGGATGAAAGCCCATTTGACGCCATCATTGTGACGGCAGGAGCCCCTGACGTTCCTGAAAAACTATTGGAACAACTGGCGGATGGTGGACGCATGGTGGTACCGGTAGGCAATCAACACTCCCAGGATCTCATTAAGTTTACCAAGGATAAAAGCGGCATCCATAAATCCAATCTGGGAGGATGCCGCTTTGTGAAACTCATCGGCGCACACGGCTGGAAAGAAAACAGATAAAAAATCCGAATTTAAATTTTAATCCGGTTTGGATTCAAGGAGGGCAAAAAAACAATTGACCTGGAAAGACACATTTTTTGCCAGCCCGGGGCCGACTTCTGTCAAAAAAGCCGGGCTCTTATCGCTAAAAGGGCTGTGCATGGGATCAGCGGATGTGATCCCCGGTGTTTCCGGCGGCACGATTGCTTTGATTACCGGAATTTACGAAGATCTGATTCGCGCCCTGAAATCAATTGACTCCACAATGGTAAAAAAGGTACTCGACTTTGACCTAAAGGGCGCCCTGGCAAGCGTTCACATTCGTTTTTTGCTTTCCCTTTTTGTCGGAATCAGTATCGCCATCATCAGCCTGGCACGACTGATGAATTTCCTGCTGAATCACTATCCGGTATTTACCTGGAGCCTTTTCTTTGGCCTTATTGCGGCATCCATATTGGTCGTTAGCCGGCAGGTGGCAACCTGGGGGCCCCGCACAGGCATCAGCCTGGTTGCCGGGACCGCTGTTGCCGCTTTGATTGTAAACTTAATACCGGTGAGCACTCCAGAAACGCTCTGGTTTATTTTACTGTGTGGAATCATCGCCATTTGCGCCATGATCCTGCCGGGCATCAGCGGTGCGTTTATATTGCTGATATTAGGCAAATATGAGTTTATCACCGCCACTTTAAAGAATCCTTTTTTGCCCCAGAACCTGATGATCATTATCGTATTTTGCCTGGGATGCCTGATCGGATTGCTCAGTTTTTCCCGGCTGCTCAATTTTTTGTTGACAAATTTCCGCCAGCTCACGATGGCGTTTCTCACCGGCCTGATGGTTGGCTCCATGCCAAAAATCTGGCCGTGGAAGGAAATACTTGAAACCAAAATCGTTCGGGGAAAATCCCATATCATCTGGGGTGCCAACATAATTCCAGAAATAATCAGCGCTGAGGTTTTGCTGGCGCTGGTTCTGGCAGTCATCGGGTTTATTGTTGTGCTGATTATTGAACGGTTGTCCAGGGTTAGAGAAAGTGACTAAAGTTGGGAGTGACTAAAGTGCCTAAAGTTAAGGAATTCTGTCATTTTATTAATGATGGCGCAACACGCGGCGCAAGCGCCTGCGCTGCGCGAGCGACACCTTAACTTTAGTCACTCTAGGCACTTTAGCTCACTTTAGTCACTTGTTGACAAATCAATATTAAGGCTATTTCCCCGTAATCTTTTCTTTGAGAAATTGGACAAACGCCTCGGATAACGGTGAGGGGCTGCGGTATCGGTGTCGCGTAAGATAAAAATTGCGCTTAAGGTCCAGGCCATCGACTTCAAGTGCACTAAATTTGCCCGCCTG
>JBFFCW010000368.1:0-4226 GCA_041559695.1 Desulfobacterales bacterium | reverse complement strand
CTGGAGAAGATAAAATCAGCCTTTCAAATGATAACAACGAGTAGCTCCAAAGTTATTGATCCGGTAGCCGGTTATCGGCGGATCAGCAAAATAATTTCAAAGGGAAGATATGATGAATGAAAATACGGAAATTTTAAAAAAGGTCCTTTTAAAAACGAAACAGGAGGTCGCCAAGGTGATCATCGGTTACGAACATGTGGTCGATCAGGCATTGATTGCGATTTTTACCGGCACGCATGCGCTCATCGAAGGCGTACCCGGAATAGCAAAAACCCTGCTGGTGCGGACCCTGGCGCATGTGATGCAATGTGATTTCGCGCGTATTCAATTTACGCCGGATTTGATGCCGACCGATATCACCGGAACCCACGTTTTTAACCTGCAGACCAATGAATTTTCGCTGGTAAAAGGCCCGGTTTTTTGTTCCTTTTTGCTGGCGGATGAAATCAACCGGGCGCCGGCCAAAACGCAATCGGCATTGCTGCAGGCCATGCAGGAACGCACGGTCACCATTGACCGCGAGACGCACCCGTTGCCCGCGAATTTTACGGTGTTTGCCACCCAAAACCCGATCGAATATGAGGGCACCTATCCGCTGCCCGAAGCGCAGAAAGATCGGTTTATGCTCAAAATAACCATGGACCCTCCCGGCAAAGACGAGGAACTCACACTCGCTCGACGAATGCTGGGTAAAGATACGCCTGAGAATACGCTGGCCAGTGGTGCGGTTCAGCAGATCATCAAACCGGAAGTCTTGCCAAAACTGCGCGTGGCCCTGGAAGGGATTCTCGTCAAGGAAGACCTGGTCTCTTACGTGGTGGACATCGTACGCAAAACCCGGAACCATCAAAGCGTTATGGTCGGCGCCGGGCCGCGGGCCACGCAAGCGCTGCTGCTTTCCAGCAGGGCTTTTGCAACCATTAGCGGTCGGGATTTTGTTACCCCGGATGATATCAAAACAATGGCTTATCCGGTGCTGGAACATCGGCTGATTCTGCGGCCCGAATATGAAATCGAGGGACTGACGGTCAAGGAGGTCATTGAGTCTATTCTTAAAGAAATTGCCGTCCCGCGTTAATGATAGTTTTTTGCAATATTCAAAAAGTGCCTAAAATGCCTAAAATGCCTAAAGCGCCTAAAATTTTGGAAGGATTTCAGTCGGTATTTAATTTAGGCATTTTCGCTCACTTGATTTCACTTCAGGCATTTGTAGCTTACGAACACTTGGATCATTTCTCTGAATTAAAGTTGTTAGAATGAAACAGATCTGGTGACCGAATAGTGAAATATGTTCCGACATACCGCCTCCTGTTGTTTGTGGGGCTCATCGTTTTGCCTTTTAGCCTGCTGCTGCCGGTGGTTGACGCTGTGGTGGTGCCCACCATCATTGTGGCGGCGGCTATCCTGGTGGTTGTGATCATGGATGCCTATCGTTCACGGGAACGGCTGGCGGGCATACGCGTCATGCTGCCGGAGGTTGTTCGGATTTCAAAGGGCAGAGAGGGCAATTTTGATCTGCAGATTGAAAATGAGAAACTGACAGTCAGACGCATTCGACTGGGCTTGGCATTTCCGCAAGAAATTTATACACCGGCAATGGAACTTAGCGTCCAACTGCCGGAAGATAATCCGATGTCGTCTGTCGCCTGGCTGCTCAAAGGCCTAAAACAGGGGCGCTACCCGATTGATGGGTGCTATCTGGAGGCGGCATCCTTATGGGGCTTCTGGTCCGTCCGCAAGGCGCTTCGGATCGGCATGGAAATTCGGGTTTATCCGAATCTCTTTGAGGAGCGCAAAAATTTAAGCGCGCTTTTTTTAAACAGAGGACTGGGAATCCACGCCCAGCGACAGATCGGTAAAGGGCGGGATTTTGAGCAGCTCCGCGAATACCTTCCCGGTGACAGCTTTGAAGATATTCACTGGAAGACCACTGCCAAGCGCGGCTTGCCGATTACAAAGGTTTATCAGATCGAGCGGACCCAGCAAATCTACGTCATCATGGATGCATCGCGATTAAGTGCCAGATCTTCAGGGGGCCACCCCCTGTCGGGCAATGGGCAAGACGATCAAAAGCATGCTGAAGAATTCACCACGGTGTTGCAGCGGTTCATCACGGCGGCCCTGATCATGGCGCTGGCCGCGGAAAGGCAGGGGGATTTGTTTGGTTTGCTGGCCTTTGACGATAAGATACGCTCTTTTTTAAAAGCCAAAATGGGCAGGGCGCATTTCAATGTTTGCCGGGACGCACTCTACACGATGCAACCGCAAAGGGTCTCTCCTGATTTTGCTGAATTGTTCACATTTATCGCCACCAAAATCCGCCGGCGGGCCTTGCTGGTTTTTTTAACCCATTTAGATGATCCGGTCCTGGCGGATAGTTTTACACAGCACATCGATCTAATTTCAAGGAATCATGTGGTGCTGGTTAACATGATCAAGCCCGTGGTCGTGAAACCGCTTTTTGCGTCCGAATCCGTTTCTACGGTGAATGATATTTACAACGATCTGGGCGGGCACATGGCCTGGCGGCGGATACGGGAAACCCAAAAAGTTTTGCAAAGACGCGGCGTGGGCTTTGCCATGTTGAATTCCGAAAACCTTTGCTCGGAGCTGGTGTCACAATATCTTACGCTAAAACGCAGGCAGGTTTTATAATTAAAAAACCTAAAATGAACTAAAATGAGCTAAAATGCCAAAAATTCAAGAGAAAACCCATGAGTCGTAAGAAATTTGCCAAAGACCTTAATTTTAGATCATTTCAGGCATTTTAAATTTTAGCTCATTTATTTACGATATGATTATAGATCTTCAAAAATTCATCACCGAAGAGCGCCCCAGCTGGGTGGAGTTGGAAGCGATTTTAGACCGGCTTGAAAAAAAACCGGAGGTCACCCTAACCATCAGGCAGCTTGAACGCTTTCATTATCTTTATCAGCGGGCCTCGGCGGATCTCGCTAAAATTTCGACTTTTTCCGCTGAACCGAACACCCGACTTTATCTTGAAGCTTTAGTGGGCAGAGCCTTTGGCGAGATCCATGAAATCCGCGAAAAGCCCCATCGGCTGCGACCATTGCACTGGTTTTTCACGACCTTTCCGCAGACGTTCCGCAAACATATTCGCGCATTCTGGATCAGCCTGCTGGCGATCGGGGTCGGCGCAGCCTTTGGCGGATTTACGGTTATCGTGGATTCGAGTACAAAACAGATACTGCTTCCGTTTTCTCATCTCCAGGGGGATCCATCTGAGCGGGTAAAAAAAGAAGAAGACGTCAATGCCGATCGACTCAAAGGTGCAAAAACTACCTTTTCCTCATTTTTAATGACGCACAACACCAAAGTGGCCATTCTAACGCTGGCATTGGGCCTGACCTGGGGGATCGGCACATTGATCATGTTATTTTATAATGGCATCATTTTAGGCGCGGTGGCCGTCGATTATGCGATGGCAGGGCAGACGTCCTTCCTCTTGGGCTGGTTGCTGCCACACGGGGCGGTTGAAATTCCGGCGATTTTGCTTGCCGGACAGGCCGGCATTGTGCTGGCCGGGGCGCTTATCGGATGGGGCAAACCGATATCATTGCGAATGCGGCTGCGCAAAATATCCAATGATCTGGTGACGCTCATATCCGGCGTGGCCCTGATGCTGGTATGGGCTGGAATTATTGAAGCCTTTTTTTCACAATATCATGAACCGGTCATGCCGTATCATATTAAAATCGCTTTCGGCGTTTTCGAATTGATGATTTTAGCTTTGTTTTTAGGAAGAGCCGGTAGAAGGGGTCATAGGACAAATGCCTAAAATGAACTAAAATGAGCTAAAATGCCTAAAATTTAAGAGAAAACCCATGAGTCGTAAGAAATTTGCATAAGACCTTGAAAAACGAACCCGACGATCTGCTGTTAGAATAATTGAGATATCAGTCAAACTACCCAATACTCCAGAAGGAAGAGTTGTTAGAAATCAACTTACAAAAACCGGGTCTTCAGTTGGCGCTAATTACCGAGAAGCCAATCGAGCCAGAAGCAAAGCGGATTTTAGAAATAAAATCAAAATATGTGAAAGCGAGTCAAGTGAAACCCAATTCTGGTTAGAAGTAATTACAGAAATAAAATGGTTAAAATGGGAAGAAATAAAGACCGATTACGATGAGTGCAGCGAACTGCTCGCTCTTTTTACATCTATTGGAAGCAAGTAAACTATTTATAATCGCATTATAATATTTTTT
>JBFFCW010000367.1:0-4240 GCA_041559695.1 Desulfobacterales bacterium | reverse complement strand
TGGCCGCCGTTGATATACAAGGACGATAACGACAAATTTGTCGGTATCGCCTCCAGTTACACCGAATCCTTTTCAAGAAAACTGGGGATCGATTTTCTGCCTCAGTTTGGGCTCAACCGGGAACAGGTGCTTGAAGGCATCAAATCACGCAAGCTCGACGTCTTGCCTGCCGTAGTTCGCACCCCGGAACGGGAGGCCTTCATGGCCTTTACGAAGCCTTACATCTCCTTTCCCATCATCGTGGCCACCCGCAAGGACAGCCCATACATAGATGGTCTGAGTGATTTGTCCGGGAAACGGGTTGGGGTAGTGAAGGGGTATACCGTCCAGAAGCAACTGACAGACGGGTTCCCATCTCTTAATGTGATCCCCCATGAAACCCTTGCCAAGGGGCTGGTGGCCCTAGCTGAAGGTGAGCTGGATGCTTTCGTGGGAAACCTCGGTGTCATCAACCATGAAATGAACCGGCTAGAGCTTGATACGCTCAAGATTGCTGCGCCTACCCCATACGTCTTTGATTTTTCCTTCGGTGTTCGTAAGGATTGGCCGGAACTGGTGGACATTATCGACAAGGCGATCGCGGCAATGACAGACCGTGAAAAGGCCGCCATCAAGAATACCTGGATGGGTATTACGGTACAGTTCGGCACCCAATTCAGCACCATTCTCAAATGGGTCATCCCCGCTCTTTTCGTAACCCTGCTTATCATCGCTTTTGTTGTGACCTGGAACCGCCGGCTCGGTCGGGAGATTTCCCAGAGGAAACAGAAGGAAAAGTTGATAATGTTAGGGGCGCAAATCAGTCAGTCGCTGACGCTGGGCGATACGCTTAAGGAAACGCTTCAATCTATCACAGATATTTTTGTCAAGGAGTTGAGTGTGGCCTTTGCCCGTATCTGGATCGTTGATGAAACGGAGAACTTACTCAAATTGCAAGCCAGTTCCGGGTTGTACACCCACATTGAGGGCGAGCACGAACAGTTGCCCATTGGGGGCGATACTAAAATCAGCCGCGTGCTGTCCGAAAAGCGGCCCCATATGTCTAACAACATCCAGGATAGTCCCTACATTAAGGATAAGGACTGGGCCAGGGAGCACGGGCTTACATCCTATGCCGGCATCCCCATGGTCGTCGAGGGCCGTTCGGTCGGGGCCATGGTCGTGTTCGCACGGGAAGCCATACATGAGGATGTTGTCAATACCATCTTGTCTGTTTCGGACTCCATTGCAGTAGCCATTGAACGAAACCGTGCCGAAGAGGTTCTAAAAGAGAGCGAGGAGGCCTTACGCGAACAAACGATGCAATTGCGTACTGTTTTTCAAAATTCGCCTATAGGGATTCTTCATTTTGGGAAGGACGGTATAGTTTTAGACTGCAACGATAGGCATGCCGAACTCATGGGGTCAACCCGTGAAAAAATTATTGGGATGGATTTACGGAAAGAAATCACTAATGAAGAATTGCGCGCTGCCGTATTGGGCGCACTTGCCGGAGAGCAAACCGTATTTGAATCAGAATATACTTCAATCAGCGGTGGAAAAACCATTGAGGTCCGATCGCTCTTTAACCCAACCGAACCCGGCACCTCTCCAACGGAAGTCATCAATACGACTGAAGACATCACCGAGCGCAAAGAAATGGAAGCCCAGATAATTCAAGCCAAGCAGGCTGCTGAAGATGCCACGAAAGCCAAGAGTGAATTTCTGGCAAACATGAGCCATGAAATCCGTACCCCCATGAACGCCATTATCGGAATGGCGCACCTGGCGCTGAAAACCGACCTTACCGCCAAACAATATGACTACCTGAAAAAGGTGGATATTTCCGCCAAGTCTCTTTTGGGTATTATCAACGACATCCTGGATTTCTCAAAGATCGAAGCCGGCAAATTGGACATGGAATCCGTGGACTTCCAATTAGAGGATACCCTCGACAACATTTCTACGCTGGTGGGCATCAAGACCCAGGAAAAGGGATTGGAACTGCTATTTAGGACTGATCCATCGGTGCCCACAGCACTGGTCGGGGATCCCCTGCGTCTTGGGCAAATTCTTATCAATTTATCGAACAACGCCGTAAAATTTACAGATGCGGGAGAAATTGTCGTTTCCACCGAATTAATCAAAAAAGACGAAGACCAAGCCACCTTAAAATTTTCGGTTCAGGATACTGGCATCGGCATGACCGAGGAGCAAGCCGCCAAGTTGTTTCAACCATTTTCGCAGGCAGATTCCTCAACCACCCGCAAATATGGAGGCACCGGCTTGGGACTGACGATCAGCAAACGGCTGGCGGAGATGATGGGCGGAGAAATCTGGGTGGAAAGCGAGCAGGGCCGGGGCAGCACTTTCAGTTTTACCGCCAATTTTGGTCTGGGAAAAGAGAAGGCCAAAAAACAATATAAGCCCGCATCTGAACTGCGCGGTATGAAAGTGTTGGTGGTAGACGACAACGCCACCTCAAGAGACATTTTACAGGAGATGTTGGAATCTTTTTCTTTTGAGGTCACGGTGGTCGCATCCGGACCGGAGGGAATCACAGAGCTTGAGAGTGCGAACACTGATAAACCTTTCGAACTGGTCGTTATGGATTGGAAAATGCCGGGTATGGATGGTATCGAGGCCTCCAAGCGGATTAAAGAACATGGCGGTTTAAACAAAATTCCAGCCATCGTTTTGGTAACCGCCTACGGTCGTGAAGAGGTTATGCAGCAAGCAGAGGAGGTTGGACTAGAGGGTTTCCTCCTCAAACCGGTGAGCCCTTCGATGCTTTTTGACGCCATAATGCAAGCGTTTGGAGAAGCGGTACCAGAAACACGGCGGTTTGCAAAACGGCAGGAACAAGAAGCCGAGTCTTTGAAGCACATTCAAGGCGCAAAAGTGCTGTTAGTGGAAGATAATGAAATCAACCAGCAGGTGGCCAGGGAAATTCTTGAAGGCGCCGGCCTTAAAATTACGCTGGCCAATGACGGCCAGGAGGCCGTCAATGCCGTAAAGGAAAATGAATATGATGCCGTTCTCATGGATGTCCAAATGCCGGTTATGGATGGGTATGCGGCCACCCGTGAGATTCGAAAGGACAAGCACTTTAAGGATTTGCCAATTATCGCGATGACGGCGCATGCTATGGCTGGCGACGAGGATAAAAGTTTGGAAGCCGGCATGAACAGCCATGTCGCCAAACCCATTGATCCCGATCAGCTGTTTTCAACTTTGCAGAAATGGATAAAACCGGGTCAGAAACGAGTCCAAGCCCAACAATCGCAGGTTCCTGTTGAACAAACTGAGTCGGATATGGCGGTCCCGGCAGAAGATGAACTTCCGGAATCTTTGCCGGGATTTGATCTGGCAGATGGGTTAAGCCGATTGCAGGGAAACAAAAAACTTTATCGGAAGTTGCTTTTAAGTTTTGCTACAGACTACAGCGCGGTCGCGAATGAAATCCGTCAGGCGCTTGATGCCGAAGATTTTGATGAAGCCCACAGCCTGGTGCACAATCTCAAAGGGTTGGCCGGAAATCTGGCGGCAACCGGGCTTCAGGCAGCCGCGGTGAATCTGGAAAAACTGGTCAAAGGTGTCGAAAAGAAAATCCCATCGGCAAAGGAGCTGAATATGAAATTCTCAGGGCTTGAAACCGCGCTTAATCAAGCCCTGGAATCGGCCCAAGGCCTTGGTATATCCGCAGATGACAACATCGGAGAACTTTCCGCTGAAGATTTTGCAGATATTTCCGCCAAATTACCTGATGATATTGCCGAACGAATTCGCGATGCGGCTGAAATGGGAGATGTCACCACGTTAAATGCCATCGCAGAGGAAATTAAGGCCCAATCAGATTCCTGCATGTTGCTCAGCCAACAGATTGTTCAGATGGCGGAAGACTTTGATCTGGATGGTATCCAAAAATTAGCAGATGACTTGGATGCATGCTAATTATCCAGATTTTTGGATTGTGTAACGTAATGTGAAAAATAGCTAAATTGTGGATGTCGGCTATACATTCATCATCTAATATGTAGGAAAATGTTTTGGATTTCGGATCGATATATAGCTTTCGGGATAGTTGCAGATTTGAAAGCTTAATATAACAATTTTAAAAGCTGTTTGTCGTTAAACCCTCCTCTCCTGCCAAGCCATATCTTTCCCTTCCTAATAATTATTTAGATGGGCAAAAAGAAGACACATAGATTTCGGAAGTCTTAGGATTTATGACTCCATAAAGTTGCAGGGGACATACAAT
>JBFFCW010000366.1:0-4251 GCA_041559695.1 Desulfobacterales bacterium | reverse complement strand
TGGTGAATAATACCGAATCGTTTTCCATTCGTCGACTCGGCCCCAAAAAAAAAGACTTCTAAAAACCGAACACCGGCATATCGTCAATCGTCGGTCGTTTAGAAGATGATCTATAAAATAGATTAATATAATAGAACCGGGCGTTTATTGTCAAGAATTGGCTGAAATCTGAGCCTTCAAACCGGCAGTTTTTTTGAAGCCTCCTCGCATTGAAAATAAGGGGTCTTTTTTTCAAACGCGTGAACCTGTATAATATATTGAAATTACTTATTTTTTATGCAAATTCGCCTCCGGCGCTTTTAGCGATGTGAAATGTTAAACCGCGTACCCCATTTCGAAGCTTTCATTCAAACAATCAATTTGTTATAAATGAAAAATTCCAGCAGCTTTTTAAAATGAAAAATAGGTTATTGAGACAAATGATATTTTTTATGGGTTAACACCCCGAATGAGATTTCGGAGCCAATAAAGGAACATATCATGACAGTTTCCGATACACGTCGCGCGCATCGGTTTGAAAAGTGGCAGGTCTGGCCCGGCTCTTTTGAAAACCCGCCGGTTGATGGCAATTTTCCCGCCCCTGAAGGGGGCCGCTTCACGATTTCGCGGTCAACACCGATCGCCTCCATGGGATCCTGTTTTGCCCGCGAAATAAAGCGCCGGCTCATTCAGCGAGACTACAACTACATCACGGAAGAAACGTATCATCCGGCATCCATCCATGCCAGTGCCGCCTGGGAACGGGTTTACAGCACCCATTGCCTGCGCCAAATTTTTGAATACACCTTCGCACAGTGGGATCCGGACCTGCGGTGGTGGACCGCACCCAAATCAGGAAAGATCCAGGACCCCTATCGACGCGTCATTCTTTACGACAATCTCCAGGAGGCCGAAAAAGATTTTGAGCAGCATCGGCAACATTCCCGAAAAGCACTGCGGCAGGCTGAGGTTTTAATTTTAACCCTCGGCCTGACAGAAATTTGGGAAGATACCATCGATGGTTCTGTGATATGTGTGCCGGCCGGACCCTATGTTGATGAGGGCGGAGATATGCGCCGTTACCGCTTCCGGGTCAGCCGCTATGAGGAAAACCTCAAAAATCTGGAGCGAATTTACGAAATGATGGCCGCTTATAATGCGGATTGTAAAATCTTGATAACCCTATCGCCGGTTAACCTGTGGGCCACTTTCCGTCAGGATACGGATGTCATCAGCGCCAGCTGTAATTCCAAAGCAACCCTGCGGGCGGCGGCTGATGAATTTACCGAGCGCCATGAGAATGTATTTTATTTCCCTGCTTTTGAGATGGCGACCATATACCAACCGCTCAACGGACAAACGTACTTTTCCGATGGTCGAGATAATTTTCATATCAACAAAGCCACTGTGAAATTTATCATGCAGCATTTTTTTAAATTTTTTTCTGCTCAAGAAACCGGTACCAAAAGTTGATTTGGATACAGCCGGCTTTCGGGGGCGCGTCGTCCCAAAGGCCTGTTTTTGCGTCTGAACGTTTAGTCGATGGCCGGATGCAATTTTTTGATCGAGCAGGGAAAACGGGTACACGGGTACAGGGCTTGCGGCGGCTGAAATCGCTTGACTATTGGGATCTAATCATACAAATTTGGTGGTTCAGAGGCCTTTTTGGCATCAATTTTTCCAATTAAGGACAACCAATGGAATATGAATCGGTTATCGGGCTTGAAGTCCATGCCCAGCTAAAAACGAAAACCAAAATTTTTTGTTCCTGTTCAACCGCATTCGGCGCCCCGCCCAACACCCATACATGCCCGGTTTGCCTGGGGATGCCGGGTGTGTTGCCGGTGTTGAACAAAAAAGTGGTGGAGTATACCCTGCGCATGGCGCTTGCCACCGGGTGTAAAATTGAATCTGAAAGCCGTTTTGCCCGTAAAAACTATTTTTATCCGGATTTGCCCAAAGGCTACCAGATCTCCCAGTATGAGCTACCCATTGCCCGGCACGGGCATGTGGCCGTTGAGGTCAACGGAGAGCATCATCGCATCGGCATTACCCGGATCCACATGGAGGAAGATGCCGGCAAATTGAACCATGACACCGGCCGGCCCGTCAGCATGGTGGATTTTAATCGGACCGGCGTGCCGTTGATTGAAATCGTCAGTGAGCCGGATATTCGATCCGCAGAAGCGGCCGGGGCTTATCTGCGGCAGCTGCGGTCAATTGTCCGTTATCTCGAGATTTGTGACGGCAACCTGGAGGAGGGCAGTTTCCGCTGTGATGCCAATGTATCCATCCGGCCGAAAGGCTCGGATGCCTTCGGCACGCGTACCGAAATTAAAAATTTGAACTCTTTTAAACATGTGGAAAAAGCGCTGCAGTATGAAATCAACCGCCAGCAGGAAATCCTAACGGACGGCGGTAAGGTCGTGCAGGAAACCCGCCTGTGGGATCCCGACAAAAACCGAACCGATTCGATGCGCGGCAAAGAGGAAGCCCATGATTATCGCTACTTCCCGGATCCGGATCTGCTGCCGCTGGTGATCGATGAGGATTGGATCGAAACGGTCAGGAGGAACCTGCCCGAACTGCCGGCCGAAAAAAAGAAGCGCTTCGTGGCCGCATATGGCCTGCCGTCCTATGATGCCGAAATTTTAACTTCCGATCGGGACCTGGCTGAATATTTCGAAAATTGTTTACACGGCTTTAATCAGCCCAAACCGGTCAGCAACTGGATCATGGGATCATTGCTGGGGCTGTTAAATGCCGCAGGCAAATCCATCGATCAATCGCCCATATCCGCCCCGCACCTGGCCCAGCTGCTCAACCTCATTGACGACGGGACCATCAGCGGCAAAATCGCCAAGACCGTGTTTGATGAGATGGCCAGATCGGGCAAACCGCCCCGGCAGATCGTTGAAGATAAAGGGCTGGTTCAGATATCGGATACGGATGCCATTGATGATGTTGTTGCTAAGGTTATTTCAAGCAACCCCAAAGCGGTTGAGGCTTACAAAAACGGCAAAAGCAAATTGCTGGGATTTTTTGTTGGGCAGGTGATGAAAGAAACACGCGGCAGAGCGAATCCGAAGATGGTGAATGAAATATTAACAAAGAAACTTAAGATGTAATTGCGGCTGCCGGCCGCTTTTATAGTAACATTAAGCAACGCTGTCATTCCCGCGCAGCAGACTGTGTCATAATTCAAATAAGCGTTTGATCTCTGCCTGTCATGCCGGACTTGATCCGGCATCCAGTAACGCAACCATTGAAAAAGCCCTGGATTCCGGGTCAAGCCCGGAATGACAAATTAGCAAAATGCGAAATTTCATCAATTATGACACAGTCTGTTTCGCGGGAATGGCGAATAATAGCCAGTTAATTAGTGGTAAATCATGCAAAACGGATTCGTCCAAACCTACAAGAAAAATCAACTGAATAACTGACAACGGGCAAAACGCAAAAATTTAAGGAGAAATATGTTACTGGGGCCATTAAAATATAAAAATATTTGTTTTAAGCTAATATGTTTATTCGCACTAACGACATTATCCTTCAATTTTTCGTCCGCGCAAAGTAGTCCCAAACGCGTTGCCCTGCTGCCGTTTAAGATCAATGCCGAAAAGGATATGACATTTCTGCAAAACGGCATCTTTGACATGCTCACATCACGTCTTTCAAAGGAAGGCGAGGTGGTTGTCATCGGCCGGCAGGAGGTTGAAAGCGCGGTTGAGGCGATGGGGGGCCTTGCTGCCGTCAATGAGTCTTCGGCCCGCAAAATCGGTTCCCAATTAAATGCGGATCACACCCTGTTCGGCAGTTTAACCGTTTTGGGAAACAGCATCAGCATTGATGCCAAAATGGTGGATGTCACCGGCAATACCCCCACCGCGAGCTTTTTTGAACAGAGCCAGGACCTGGGCGGGGTCATTACCAAAATCAACGGGATTGCGGCCCAAATTAACACAAATGTATTCGATCGTCAGCCACAGGTGGCCCGGCAAGCCGCCCCTGCGACGCAAACGCCCGAAACGGACTCAGCGCCAAAAAAAGACGATACCCAGGCTCATCCTGAAAAACTGGTCAAAGGACACGGCACGGAGGGGGGGGGATCCCCCTTTATCACCGCGACGGATGAAGAACAAAATACGTTTCAAAAATTCTGGCGCAGTGCCAGCTTTAAACATTTAATTAACGGCATTTCCATGGGAGACGTCGACGGTGACGGTAAAATCGAAACCGTGGTGGTTACGCCGAATGAGGTGATTGTTTATC
>JBFFCW010000365.1:0-4286 GCA_041559695.1 Desulfobacterales bacterium | reverse complement strand
CATGCTTTTCTGGCCGGGCATTATGGGCGAATTCATGGGGTATTTGCCCATGACACTGATTATGGCATTGACTGCCTCGCTGTTCGTGGCCCTGGTGATCAATCCGGTGCTTTCGGCCCGCTATCAGAAGATCAAAGCCAATAACCCAGCCAAAAAGCGCGCCTCCCGCGAGCCTTTGATCAAACAGTTTTATTTGCTCTTGCTCAAATGGTCGCTGCGGCATCGCTGGCTGGTCATCGTGTCGGCAGTCGTCTTGCTGATTGCCGCCACCCAGGCCTTTGTTTTTTTCGGCAAGGGGACGGAATTTTTCCCGGATACCGAGCCGCGCCGGGCCTATGTCAATATCAAAATGCCGGAAGGGACCAATCTGGACACGTCGGATGAAATGGTCGCCCAGATCGAAAATATTGTGTCCGAGTATGAGGATATCCGCTATGTCATTTCCAATATCGGTGCCATCGGCGGAGACCCTTTTTCCCAGGGCGGCACCGGTACCCATATCAGCCGGGTGGTGCTCGACTTTAAAGATTTTCACGATCGCTCCCGGCCCTCATCGGAAATCGTAAAAGAGGTCCGGCAACGGATTTTAAAAACCATTCACGGTGCCGAAGTGCAGGTGGAAAAAGAGGAAGAAGGCCCGCCGACCGGGCCGCCGATCAATATTGAAATTTTCGGTGAGGATATCCTGTTGCTGGGAGACCTGGCGGCCCGCGCTCGTAAAATAATCAAAGACATTCCCGGGTTGGTGGATTTGAAGGATAATTTTGTCAAAGGCAAACCCGAAATCCGGGTGCGGGTGGATAAGGAAAAATCGGCGCTCATGGGGCTGGACACCTATACCATCGCCTACACGGTAAAATCGGCCATCAACGGGGTTAAAGCCGGGGTCTATCGCGAGGGCAAGGATGAATATGACATTATCGCGCGCCTGCCCAAACGCGATCGCCAATCCATTAAGAGCTTAAAGCGCATTACGGTTTCCGGCCCCCAGGGCGAGCCGATCCCCTTAACCAGTCTGGCCGAAGTGAAGCTGGGCAGCGGCATCGGCGCTATCATGCGGCTTGATCAGAAACGGGTGGTCACCATATCCGGTGACGTCTCGGGCCGGTTGGCCAATGACGTAATTAAAGACATCGATTCACGACTGTCGCAGCAGATCGACTGGCCCAAAGGGTACAATTTCCAGTTCACCGGTGAGCAGGAGGAGCAGGCCAAGGCCCAGGCATTTTTAAGCAAGGCCTTTTTTGCCTGCATCGCCCTGATTCTGCTGATCCTTTTAACCCAGTTTAACTCTCTGGTCACCCCGTTGATTATCCTGGCTTCGGTGGTGTTTTCTTTGATCGGTGTGTTTCTCGGCCTGTTGATCACCGGTACCGCCTTCGGCATTATCATGACCGGCATCGGCGTGATCAGCCTGGCCGGCGTGGTGGTGAATAACGCCATCGTATTAATCGACTATATCAACCAGCAGCTGGCCAAAGGCCTTTCTTCAACCGAAGCGCTGCTGCGCGCCGGCGCGGTTCGCTTTCGGCCGGTGATGCTGACCGCCATCACCACCATCCTGGGCCTGCTTCCGATGGCCACCGGTATCAGCTTTGACTTTGGCAAAATGGCTTTTGATATCGGCGGCGAGTCCTCCCAGTGGTGGGGGCCCATGGCTGTGGCGGTGATCTTTGGGCTGGGATTTGCCACCCTGCTGACCTTGATTCTGGTGCCCGTGCTGTGCTCCCTGGCTCACGGCCTCCACAAACGTTAGACACCTTTCAGGTGTCAAGTTTCGGTGTTCAACATCGGGCTCGTCTGAGCTTCAGCTTGATCAATTCTGACACCTGAACACTGACACCTGAAACCTACTTATTATTTTCACCTGAAACCTGATCCACCTCAGTGTGGAAAATCCGAAACAAATACAATTTGACCGATGGGGCCGCAATAGGGTATAAAAGCCCTGCGCCCAGAGCGCTATCGACCCTGCCTCTCATATCTAACAGCGGAAATAAAAAAATGAAAAGAAAAACTGTATTCCTGGGGACAGCCATGGTGATCGTCCTCCTGGCGGTTTACGGCGTCTGGCACTACAGCCCGCTAAGACATCTCACCCGATCCAAATCCCAGCCCGATCCGGCGCATAGCAGCACCATTAAAAGCCGCCATAAGCCGATTATTATCACCAAAAAAATCCTGCCTGAAGCTGGCGCCGGTCAACAGACCAGCGATCTCCCCCGGCCGCTGGTCGTACTGAAACAACTTTCTCCGCAAAAAAAATCTCAACTTGTTAAACCGCAGGAAAAAAGCACAGAACCGACTGCTGCAGGGGAAAAGACGCCACCGGCAGCGCCCGAAGATTCATTGTCGGCTAAAGTCAGTGCGACGCCAGCCGTTCAGCCGGACAAACCGTTGAAGCCGCTAACTGTACAAAAACCAGCTGCGCCTGTGAAGCAGAAAACCCATCACCCGTATTCCATCATGTTGTCCAGCTGCCGGCTGCCGCAAAGCGCCCGTAAAATCGTGTCGAATTATCAAAAGGTGGGACTCGCGCCCTACGTCGTTAAAGTTAAATTTGATGAAGGCGACGAATGGTTGAGGGTGCTGGCAGGCCATTATCAAACCCGCCAGGAAGCGCTTAAGGCCAAACAGAAACACCGGCTTTCAGGCGCCATTGTCAAAAGAACACCGTATACCAACCTTATCGGCACCTATACATCCATGGATGCAATGCAAGTTGAACTGCGCCGTATCAAAGCGCTGGGATATTCGCCCTATTTCCTCAAAACACAGGCCGCTCAGCTTAAATTGGTGGTGGGCGCTTTTGTTACAAAAGAGGGCGCCGAAAACCAGAGAACAGAATTGCAGTCAAAGGGCATTCAAAGCACGGTCATCATTCGCTAAGACGCATCATGAAAGTTGCCGGTCAACACCATAACGGTCCGGGATTGACCATAAAAGAATTGACGGTTGGTCAATCCTACGAAAAGACCTTTACGATCACGGCTGAATTGATCGAGCGTTTTGCCGAAGTGACCGGTGATCACAACCCGATCCACCTGAACGAAGATTACGCCGCCAGGAGCATTTTTAAACAGCGCGTGGCCCAGGGAATGCTGCAGGCCGGCCTTTTGTCCGGAATTTTAGGTTTTCATTTTCCCGGAGTGGGAACCATCTACCTCTCTCAAACACTCAAATTTATCAAGCCGGTCTTTATCCGTGATCAGATTACGCTGCGCCTGGAGATTTTGGAAATCATCAGCGAAAAAAACCGCGTTCGACTCGAAACCCGATTCTCCAATCAGAAAGGTGAAGCCGTTATCATCGGCGAGGCCCTCGTTAAACCCCCGCCCCAATGATTGCCTTTTCGGTCTGCAAAGGTAACCCGGCCGCCGCATAAATCCAGACTACCCCATTGATTTTGTCGACGTGTTGATTAACTTTTAGTTTTACTACACCGATCTTAGAAATAGGGGGCGCAAAACACATGACAACAATCTTAGTGGTTTCAGCCCATCCGGATGATGAAACCCTTTTTAGCGGCGGGACGCTGGCAATGTATGCTCAAAAAGGGCACGACATCTTCATCCTGGAAACCACCCGCGGTGAGGGCGGCGAGGTGGGTGAGCCGCCCTTAACCACCCGCGAGAACCTGGCGGCCTTCCGGGAACAGGAGGTTCGTCAGGCCGCGGGCACTTTGGGTGCGCGCGATATCTTTTTCCTGCCCTACATTGACCCGTTCATGGAGATCAACGGCATCGCCCGTCGCATCGACGCCCCCCTGGCGGATTTCGCTGCGGCGATCGCAACATATGTTCAAAAGATCGACCCGCAGCTGGTCATCACCCACGGCTCAAACGGTGAATACGGCCACCCGCAGCACATCTACACTCATCGGGCCACCCGCATGGCCTTAAACAGCGACCGGCAGGGCACCGCATTTATGACCTGGTCGGCCTGGCACACACCCGCCGGGTACGAGCGCATATTAAACCAAGACGATCAAGCCGATATCATCAACGACATCAGCCCCTGGCACGATATAAAGGTTGCCGCCGCCCTCTGCCACCGGACCCAGCATGCCATGTTTCTGCGAAATTCCGGCGCCCCCTCGGTTGCGGACATGGTCCGCAAGACCGAGGCCTTCCGCATCTGGCGGGGTCCATTACCGCAAGATTTATAGGATGGTGAAAATAGCGTTTATTCCGCATCCTGTTAATCCTCAAGATAAACCCGCCTCTACCGATAATATATCTGGGGTTGCTGGGTTGAGCGCCTTGTCCAGTTACCCGTTGGCCCGT
>JBFFCW010000364.1:0-4350 GCA_041559695.1 Desulfobacterales bacterium | reverse complement strand
GGCAGGGCTTATGAAAACTGGAAATATAGATTATTCGCTGTATCTGGTAACCGATCGGGGATTGGCGCGCGGTCGCAGCACCCTTGAAATTGTCAGGGCCGCCGTTCACGGAGGCGCCACCGTCGTGCAATTACGGGAAAAGGATTGTTCGACACGGGATTTTATTGAACAGGCCCTGACCATTAAAGAATTTGTTAAGGACCGTGGTGTCCCCTTGATTATTAACGATCGCGTGGATGTTGCCCAGGCTGTAAAAGCCGATGGTGTGCATCTCGGGCAAACCGACATGCCGCTGGGAATGGCCAAAAAGATCCTGGGAGATTCGATGATCATCGGCATATCGGCTGAATCACTGCAGGACGCCGTCGAAGCTGAAAACGGCGGAGCCGACTACCTGGGCGTCAGCCCCATTTATGCGACACCCACCAAAACCGATACGGCAGCTCCCCTGGGTCTGGAAGGACTGCGGGAAATTCGCAAGGCGGTCAGGCTTCCGCTTGTCGGCATCGGCGGTTTGAACCGGGACAACGCCGCCGAAGTCATCCGCAGCGGCGCAGACGGCGTGGCCGTCGTTTCGGCGATTGTTGCCGCCGATGATCCGCAAACGGCTGCAGATGCGATAAAGCAAACTATTAAAGAGGCCCAACAGACATGACCCTTAAAAAAATCGGGGAATTCGGTTTTATCAAAAAAATCAGCCGCGGCTGTTTGATTCGACCGGACAACATTATTAAAGCCATCGGTGATGATGCCGCTGCATTTACAACCGCTCCCGACCAGCTGTCATTGATCACAACGGACCTGCTGGTGGAGCGCGTTCATTTCCTGCGGGCAGCTATTTCCGGATTTGACCTGGGCTATAAATCCCTGGCCGTGAACCTGAGCGACATCGCCGCCATGGGCGGCACCGCCCGGGAAGCATTTGTCAGCATCGCCATCCCCGATGATTGCCAGCTGGATTATCTCGAAGCCATCTACAGCGGCATCAAAGATCTGGCCGCCGGATTCGATGTCAACGTTCTGGGCGGGGACACCACCCGCTCAAAAATGGACCTGATCATCAATATCGTGGTGCAGGGCATCGTATCAAAAGAAGAGCTCTTATGCCGCGATGCCGCCCGGCCGGGAGATGTGATCTTTTCCACCGGTTTTCTAGGAGACAGTAAAGCCGGATTACATCTGATTTTAAATGAAATTGCCGCCGACAGCGAATCGCTGGCTGCATTGCTAAAGGCCCATCTGGTACCGCAACCGCATCTGTCGGAGGGCCGCTTTCTCGCCCAACAGCGCGGTGTTCATGCCGCCATCGATACCAGCGACGGCTTGAGTTCGGATCTTGCCCATATTGCCGAGGAAAGCCGCGTGGGTGCGCGCCTGTACGCAGAGAAAATCCCGATCTCACCAAATTTGAAAGACTTCTGCACCCGTTTTGATTTTGACCCGATCGATTACGCCCTTTCCGGGGGTGAGGATTACACCCTGTTGTGTACGATTGCAACGAAGAATGCGGATAAAATTGCGAATGCTTTTGAAAGGGAATTTAAGCATCCACTTTTTGCCATCGGAGAAATAACTGTAAAGAAACAGATCGAGGTCGTGTATGCGGACGGCGAAATCAAACCTTTAGCCCCGACGGGCTGGGATCATTTCAAGGCCAAAGAAAATGAATGAAAATTTTAAACATCAGAAAACCCCCGGGCAGTATTGTAAAGTTCTGACCATCGCCGGCTCCGACAGCGGCGGCGGCGCCGGCATTCAGGCCGACCTGAAAACCTTTTCGGCCATCGGCTGTTACGGCATGTCGGTCATAACGGCCCTGACCGCCCAGAATACCCGGGGGGTAACCGGCATCCATGCCGTTCCCCCGGCCTTTGCCGTGCAGCAAATTGACGCGGTGTTCAGCGATATAGGCGCCGACGCCGTTAAAATCGGGATGCTTTACTCGGCCGAGCTCATCGAGGCGGTCGCCGCAGCGCTCAAAAAACACAGCGCCCGCAAAATCGTGCTGGACCCGGTCATGGTGGCCCAGAGCGGCGACAAACTCTTGCAGGACGATGCCATCGAAGCTATCAAAACGCATTTGATGCCGCTGGCAGATGTGGTGACGCCCAATATACCCGAAGCTTCGGTCCTGTGCGGCAGGCCGTTAAAGCAATGGAGCGATATCGAGAACGCTGCCGAAACCCTGGCGCAACACGGCAGCCGCAGCATTCTGATTAAAGGCGGGCACGGGGATCAGAACAAGAGCACCGATCTTCTTTTCCTGGCCCTTGAAAACCGCTTTGTCCGTCTGGCGGCCGATCGCATCGAGACCGACAATAACCACGGAACCGGCTGTACGCTGTCATCGGCGATAGCCGGTTATATGGCCAAAGGCAAGGATATTGAGGCCGCTGTTCAAAAATCCAAAACGTTTATGAACCGGGCCATCGCCGCAGGTGCGGACTATAAACTCGGCCATGGACACGGACCGGTGCATCATTTCTTTCAATGGTGGGTGTAAAAGCAGACTAAAATTGCAGGTATTTAGATATCCATGGCATCATACAAAATTTTTGCTTTTCTTTGAAATCAGATATATAAATAAAGTTTCCTTGACATTTAAAGCAATATCTCAAATATTGATCGACAATTGCGCGCTTCCTGAAACTCAATCACAACAGGGAGTCATTTTCACTCTCAATTCGCGCTACCCGTCATATTCAACCTCATCCTGACTCCGGTTTAGATCATAATTTTTTATTGCCAAAAGATGATATCTCCTATGTGTAAAGTTAAATTTTGTCATTAGTGGTAATATAAGAACCCAACCAGTCTCCTATTCGTGGTTCCCCTTACTTTGGGGACCGCAAGTAATTTATCCGAGGTATTCACACGGGAGTGACAAACTGCAATACGTGGTCATCTTCGCTCGAGCACACAGATATCATAACGTCATTTCCCGGGTTTTAGCTTTGTATGGTTGTGGACTCTTTAACAAACCGGCTTATATGCATAGGGTTGATTATCTAAAAGAAGCCTTCTTGTTCGAAGTAACAGCTTACGAGAAATTGCTACAATAGCTCGTTTAGCACCTGCTCGTGCCTTGATTTGCTCATATTTTATTCGCATAGATTTATCTTTGGAGATCAACTTCCAGGCAGATTCAACCAAAATTGCCCGCACGCTATTTTTACCAATGCCCGTAATGCGGCCCATGCGGATTTTATCAGCACTTGAATATTGCGATGGTGTTAGGCCAACGTATGCGGCCAATTGTGCAGCGCGTCGAAAACGGGATACATCTTGAAGTTCTAACAGTATTTCCATAGCTGAGATAAGCCCAATACCAGGGATTGTGCGCAAGATCCGGACGCGTTGGTGATACAAAGGCAATTGAGCTAATTTACGCAGCAATTTGGTTTGTTTGTCAATTTGACCGCATAAAAATTGGTATTGCTCCAACAGTTGGTTAAAGCTTGCCTGCATCCAATGGTTTTTGAATTTAATTCGTTTTAGATTTGTAAAATACACCTGAGACCACTTAGTTTTTGGCCTTGGTAAATCGATACCGTAAAAACAAAGCTCGGATTTGATGCGGTTTTGTGTTCTGACACGATCACCGACCAACTGACGGCGTCGACGGATTACCTGACGATGAAAGCGTTCTTCGGCACTGGGGACCCATACACTTTTTAACAGCCCCTTAGCTAATAGGTGCGCCAATTTGCTGCTATCGCGCCGATCAGTCTTAACCCGATTACCATACTCTTGGGGGACGAGGCTTGGAGGAGTTACCACGCAATTAACTCCGTATTTGCTCAAATGATCGTATAACCAGAATCCAAAATAGCCCGCTTCGTAAACAGCGTAAATATTTTGAGTTTTGTATCTGTGCAGCAATTTTCGCAAAACTTCCCATTTGCCAGCTATGCTGCCATTAAATAATTCAACGCTCTTAGTTCTAATGGTGATATGCCAGCTGCGCTTATGCATATCAATGCCAACAAATATCTTTTGGTCCTTAAAACGCTCTTTTTGTTTTGCTTGCATCATTGCCTCCTTTTCGATTAGTGGTTGACGAGTTTGCGAAAATATACCACTAATTGACGGAAGACACTGATCTTTACATCATAGTTACTGCAATTATGGCTCAGTTGCGATATGGAGTAATCACAGGTTTTGCTGTTGTTTAGTTTTTCAATACTTGTAAGGAATAGAATGGTTTGCTTCAAGGAATAATGAGTTCAATTTCAACTCGTCGATTTAAATGTCTTCCTTCTGCACTTTTATTGCTGGCTATAAATTTTTGGGCCCCATGACCGAAAGCCATCATTCGGGATGGCTTAATCCCCTTACCCGACAGATAGC
>JBFFCW010000363.1:0-4365 GCA_041559695.1 Desulfobacterales bacterium | reverse complement strand
TGCGCCACAGGCCTTTAAACGCCATATAGCGGCGGTAGTTAAACCCTCCCGGGTTGTTGAAGTTGCGGGGCTGCCGCAGGCGGCTGCGAAACACCACCCGATCACCTCTGGCAAACACCGGGCCCAGACCGCTCACGGTCACCCGAATCCTTCCGCTGACCCGATATGAAGCCTTTTTATGCTTCAGGGTATCCGCACGCAAAACAAACTTTTTAAGATATGAAAATTCGACCGGATGGGAATCGACCACACCGGCAATCTGCCAGCGGGTTTCATCTGAAAAATTTTGGATGTGATTCGCGGAAAAATGGGGTGCGACCCAGGGCTGAATTGCAGCATAGCCCAGAGCAACATAAAAAATGATGGGACTTAGGCCGGCAGCTTTTTTACGAATGAAGTGGGCCCCGATAAAACCGGCGCTGACAAAACCGATGCCCAGCGTGACGATGGTATGGCCGGGGAATTGACACCCCAAAACGATGCCGCCCATAAGCGAAATCAGAAGTGCCGCAATGGGGCGCAAGTAGAAATGGCTGACCATTTTGCCAGAAATCCTATTTTACGCGCCGTATGGCCGCCCCCAGTTTGGAGAACTTCTCTTCGATGGCTTCATAGCCCCGGTCCAGATGATAGACGCGATTAATTTCGGTCCGGCCTTCAGCCACCAGGCCGGCCAGGATCAGAGAAGCGCTGGCTCTGAGGTCGGTGGCCATCACGGGAGCGGCGGATAGGCCGGGTACACCTTTAACCATGGCGGTATTGCCTGAAATTTTAATATCCGCACCCATACGCTTTAATTCGCTGACATGAATAAAGCGGTTTTCAAATATGGTTTCGGAAATGATGCTGGTGCCGTTGGCAACGCTCATCAGCACCATGAATTGAGCCTGCATATCGGTCGGAAAGCCGGGATATGGCTGGGTTTTAACATCTACGCTGATAATTTCATCGTTACCATGAACATGGATGGTGTTTTCGCCCACGCTGATTTTGACACCGGCGCGCTTCAATTTATCGACACAGGCCCCGACATGATCCGGCTCGCAATCCACCAAGGTGACGTCGCCGTGAGTCAGGGCCGCCGCAATCATAAATGTACCGGTTTCGATTCGATCCGGAATGATGTTCACGGATACCGGCCTTAACGACGTTACGCCTTTTATGGTAATAACCGCCGTTCCGTCCCCCTGAATATCAGCCCCCATTTGGCGAAGCACCTCGGCCAGAGCCGTGACTTCGGGCTCGCGGGCCGCATTCCGTAAAATGGTGGTGCCTTCGGCTAAAACGGCGGCCATCATCAGGTTCTCAGTGCCGGTTACCGTCACGGTATCAAAGTAAATTTCGGCCCCTTTTAGCTTTTTGGCTTCGGCCTGGACATAGCCGTGTTGCAGTTGAATGTCGGCGCCCAGCTGAGCCAGGCCTTTTAAGTGAAGGTTAATCGGCCGAGCGCCGATGGCACAGCCGCCGGGAAGAGATACGCTGGCCTTTTGCAGGCGGGCAAGCATCGGCCCCAGAACCAGTATGGACGCCCGCATCTTTCGAACCAGGTCATAAGGCGCCTCATAGCTGAGGATGCGCCCCGTGTCAACGTGAACCGTACCGCCGTGCGTTTCGGCACGGGCGCCGAGATTGGAAAGCAGTAGTTTAATACTTTCAACGTCTTTTAGATCCGGCACATTGGAATAGGTATTGGACCCTTCGGCTAACAGCGAAGAGACCAAAATGGGCAACGCTGCATTTTTGGCGCCGCTGATCCGCACCCGCCCTTTTAGCTGGCGCCCGCCTTCGACTAAAATTTTGTCCATCCGAACTCCTCATCTGGTGATAACGAAGATCTCATTAGATAACCACAAAGCGCACAAAGAACACAAAGAAAAATAATTTTTTATTAATCTTAAAAACGTTTTGTGACCTTTGCGACATTTGTGCCTTTGTGGTGAAATTCTCCCTTGTTGTGATAGCTACTTAACATATAATACTCCGTTAAACAAAAAAAGCGCTCCCCTGTCATGGTGGGCAAGCGCTTTTTAACATTTATCGATTCTGGAATCAGTGGTTATGGCTGCCGTTACCTTTAGCGGCATCCAGAGCGGCTTTGACGATACAATAGGTTATCCCTAAACCGAGTATGGTTAATGCGAACCAGAGCCCCCCGTGAAACACCAGATGTCCTGCATCCCAGATCCATTCGAAACTAAACGGAAACATGCAATTCCTCCATATTGTTTCTTTTTTCACCCCCGTCCGAACCTAACCCATCAAGGGGAAGAAGCTTTCCCTTCCCTCCCCTGGCGGCCTGCGACGAGCTCAGCCGAGTCGAAGGGATTGAGGGAGGGGATAAAATGACGCGTTCCTTTTTAATTGAACGACCGGTTAATTTGAAAGCTGCACACCTTACGACTCTGCCGGACTCAATTCCGGCTCTGGCCCGGGCCCCGTCGGTTCCGGCTCCGGTTCGACAACTTCAGACTGAGCTGCCGGTTCATCGATCGGATTGAGTTCCTGTTCCTGGGGAAAAATCGGCAGATAGCGATACGATGTTGAAATCATGATAACACCGTAAGCCACCGGTAACAAGGTGGTGGCGACTTCCTGCCAGCTCGGCAGATAGGTAAACCAATCTTCAAACGGCAGCACCGGAATGGCCAGAACCTGCAGCACCATCACCCAGCGATTGAGACACACGCCGATCACTCCCAAAAAGACCGCCAGCCACAGGGTCGCCTGGGTTTGGCGAAGTTTGGGTGTAATCAAAATCAGGGCCGGCAGGACACCGCAGATGCCGACTTCGGCAATCAAAATCCAAATCCCATAGGCCGAACCCGGGTTGTTGCTGTAAAAATCCCAAAAGGTCAAGCCTCTGGCTGGCGCCGTGACATTTGCCCAATACACCGTATCAACGATCTTTGCGATAATATAGAAAAAAATCATCCAGCCCGATATTTTGGCCAGCAGATCGATAACATTGTCCTTGACCAGCTTTTTGCGTGTGGCGGTTTCGGTTATTTTGGTAATAAATATGGTAAAGCAGGGTCCAAAAGCAGCCGCGGACCAGGTGAACAGAAAAAATGTCCAGGGCCAAACCAGAACCCCTTCACGAAAACCGAAGGGGCGGCCAAACATCACACCGGGCACACCGCCCAGGGAGCCCTGGTGAAAAAAAGATAAAAATGCGCCCGTGGCGGCAAACACCGCCATAATTTCATGCATGTTGTGACCCAGGTGATGAAAGAACGGCACTTTGTCAATCTTGCGGTTTTCCAGCACCATGGGAATATATTCAATGGTCAGCACCCCGAAATAAGCGGTCAGACAGAAAGCCACTTCGGTCAGCATGGAGTGAACGTTGGCATGCCAGAAAATAAACCATCCCCGCAAGGGCTGACCGATATCGAAACCCAGAATCATCAAGGCCGAACTGTAGCAGATAAATCCGATCAGCACGGCATAATTGATAATATTCTTCAATTCGTCTTTACCGACAATATACCTTAAAAAACCGGTAAAAAAAGCGCCGCCGCCCAGTGCAATAACAGCAAGGTCGGCCCAGATCCACAACGCAAAGCCGTAAGCGTTGTTCATATTCGTCTGGTTAAGCCCTTTGATGTAAACCAGCAGCATTGCAAAAACGCCCCAGGCCAGAACCGCACCATTTGCGGCAATCCACAGGCCGAATTGCCAGACTGGACAGCGTTTAACCCCTTTGGGAATTAAGGCAGAATCCATAAGTTGCGTGCTCCTAATTTGACTTGTTAGCTGTGTGCTTTATTTTTAAATTCACCCTTCAGATAGTTGTCGCCGGCTTTGCGAACCCACTCACGGCTGGACAGATAATAAATCTTGGTGTTGGTGCCCAGACGTTCCAGCAGACGAAAGGCCTTGGGATTCTTAGAGTGGCCGTGGTGCGCCGCATCGGGTTGGGCAATTTGATGGACCGCATGGTCCGGATTGTTCAAATCACCGAAGGTAATCGCGCCGGCCGGGCAGGCCTGGGTGCAGGCGGTCTGATATTCGTCTTCTTCGATCTCCCGGCGTTCTTCCATGTAGGCCTGGTCTTTGGCCGCCTGATAGCGATGGAAACAGAAGCTGCATTTTTCGACAACCCCCCGCATGCGCACCGATACCCCGGGATTGAGCATTTTCTCCATGCCATCGGGCCAGACCGGATCCCACCAGTTAAACTGGCGCACATGGTAAGGACAGGCTCCCATGCAGTAGCGACATCCAAAGCAGCGCGGATAGATCTGGCTGACGATGCCCGTCGACATATCGTAATCCGTCGCCGTCGCCGGGCAGACCGACACACACGGAGAGTGCCCGGCGTGGGCCTCGCAATGTTGACACGGTCGGGGAAGGTAGCATTCC
>JBFFCW010000362.1:0-4373 GCA_041559695.1 Desulfobacterales bacterium | reverse complement strand
TGATCGAGACTTTTTCATTGTACTTTTGATGACAATAAATGGCCAACAACAAATAGGTGATAAGGCCAGCAAGAATTTGAACCATCAGACCGTGTTCACTTCTTGCAATCAAGTGGTAGACTTTCAGGTGTCTTTTCCACCAGGCAAAGAAATTTTCGATATCCCAGCGAAGCTTGTAGGCCGTGGCGATTTGCTCGGCTGATAAATCATAGCGATTGGTAGCAATCCAGTATTTGACTTTGTCAACCTCATAGCCGACAAGACGTAGAGGTTTTTCGGTTTGGTTGACGCCAGCGGTGCCAAGCAGCACAATGGCATCGAAAAAGACAATGCTATCGGTGGTAAGCTGTTTTTTTTCGATAATGCTCTTTTTGGTACTGGCCTTAATTCGGCAAATGAATTTTTTATCCTCATCTTGCCATTGATCAAATCGGCTGTGGCATTGGTAGCCACGGTCGGTCACCCCGGTTTGATCATCTGAGAGGATTTTACTGACAAAAGGCCTTTCAGCGCCATTACCATCGGTGAGAAAAACTTTTCTTGGGATGGCCCGGTTGAGGTCGAAGCCCAGATGAACTTTAGCTTTTTTGGAATTTTTCCTGTAGTCGGCCCAGTACATTGAAAGCGTGGCATCGATAAGCGATCCATCAATGCCGATTAGATTGCCAAGCTCCGGATGCCTATTGGGCAGAAGCTGAGTTGCTTGGGCTTGTAGATTTTCAAAAACATAGAAAAACTGTTCAAGGCCGCGTGAATTGGTGGCCTCCGAGAAGCTGCTTTTCTTAATGCCGTCTTCAGGAGCAATTTGATCGCGAGCAAAATCATCTTGTTCAAGCACCTGAAGCAGATGTTGGGCAGAATGGTGCTCTTCAAGATGAAAGTAAACCAAGGCCTTAAGATGATCCTCGGTGTCCTTCCGGTAAGCCTGCATGACCCATATTAAAAAAGATGCTACGATCGGTTATCCCACAAACTAAGAGAGGATAACCGATGACACAGAAAAAGCATGCAGCCTTAGGCCAGAGTCTGAGCCAGGTCAAAGATCAGTTTAAAACATGGCGTCAAACCAGAAAAAGTCCCCGTCCGATACCCGCGGAATTATGGGCTGCTGCGGCAGGTTTAGCCACCAAGCATTCCATCAGTCAGATATCCAAAGAACTGGCTCTTGATTATACTTCTTTAAAAAACCGTGTGACCGTCAAAAAGAAGACTGGCGCAGCTTCGATGAGCCCGGCCGATTTTATAGAAGTTAACCTTGAACCACCAGCGGTGGTATCGGGATGTATTATCGAGATGCAAGACATCGGCGGTGCAAAAATGCGCATGCACTTTAGAGGCAAGACGGATTTTGACCTACTCGAACTTGCTAAAGCATTCTGGAGCAAAAAGCCATGATCCAAATCACGCCCCAGATGCGCATCCTGCTTGCCGTTGAACCGGTTGACTTCAGAAAAGGCATCGACGGTTTAGCCGGGGTCTGTAAAAATGTGCTCGGATCCGATCCTTTCTGCGGACATATGTTTGTGTTCATGAACAAGAAAAAGACAGCCATCAAGATTTTGATGTATGACGGTCAGGGCTTTTGGTTATGTCAAAAGCGGTTGTCCAAGGGCCGCTTTTGCTGGTGGCCGGATAAACGTAAAGCGCCGCTGATGCATTTATTGGTGCACGAGTTGCAGCTTGTGATCTGGAATGGCAACCCTGACTACGCCCAGGCCGCACCGATGTGGAAAAAAATCACAGCTTAAGAAAATAAGGCTTGCGTTCCACGGATGCCTATGCTAGGTTGAGGCATCATGGAGCTTCCCATCAGATACAGAGGCCGGCAGGCCACCAGTGAAGAGGTGGCGATAATCAGTCGGCTGATTGCCGCCAATCCCCATGACAGCCGACGGGCGTTATCGGTGAAGCTGTGTCGAGTCTTAAACTGGGTGCAGCCCAATGGCGCCCTGCGTGACATGGTCTGCCGCGGATATATGCTGGCGCTTCACCGTGCCGGCTATATCACATTGCCGCCGAAAAAATGCAGCCCGCCCAATCCTTTAGTCGAGCGTAAAAAACCGGCTGAAGTCGGCATTGATCAGAGCCCGATATCAAGCGGATTAAAGCATATCCGACCGCTTAAATTGCGGCAGGTTCGAAGAAGCCGGTTAGAAAAATTATATAACTCTCTGATTGAAACCTATCACTATCTGGGCTATTGCCAGCCGGTGGGCGAGCATTTGAAATATATCGTTTTTGCCGGTCCAAGACCGGTTGGCTGTCTGGGCTGGTCTTCGGCCCCCCGGCATATCGGCTGCCGGGACCGCTTTATCGGCTGGTCGACGGACAGCCGTCGCAAACATATTCATCTGATCGCCTACAACACACGCTTTTTGATACTGCCCTGGGTGCGGGTGCCGTATCTGGCGTCTCATATCCTGGCGCAGATGGCAAAAGCGGTTGCCGCCGACTGGCAGCGGGTATACAACCACCGGGTATATTATCTTGAGACCTTTGTCGACAAAGAGCGCTTTGCCGGCAGCTGTTATAAAGCGGCCAACTGGATTTGTTTGGGTGATACCACCGGGCGTGGCAAAAACGATCAGAGCAAAAAGGTTAACCGGTCGATCAAGGCGGTTTACGGCTATCCGTTGACCACCGATTTTCGCCGGCATCTGTGCGGAGGGCCGCAATGAGTCCGCCCAAACGCATTGATCTGAGCCCTGAACAGCTGGATGCCCTGTTAAAGCGGGTTGAAGCCGGCACGTTGCAGGACGGTGATTATCAGATCATCAAGGGCATGGCGGAAACGCTGAGTTTTTTGAGTCAGGCACTGGATAATAAGAGCACCTCCATCAAACGTCTGCTCAAGCTGCTATTTGGCGACAGCACCGAAAAAACCGCCAAGGTGCTGCAACGAAACATGGCCGGCGGTAAAAAGTCCGGTAAAAAGAAGAAAAAAAAGCGCAAGGGTCATGGTAAAAACGGGGCGGCAGCTTACCATGGTGCCGAAAAAATCAAGGTGTCTCATGAGTCTTTGAAGCCCAAAGCTTTATGCCCGGACTGCGGCAAAGGTAAACTTTACGAGTTGCCCAATCCCGGCATTGTTGTGCGGGTAACCGGCAATGCACCCTGTTCTGCCAGCGTCTATGAATTACAGAAACTACGCTGCAATCTTTGCCAGAAGATCTTTACGGCACAAGCCCCCGATAATATCGGCGATGAAAAATACGATGCCGCCTCGGGGGCCATGATCGCGCTTTTGAAATATGGCAGCGGGCTGCCGTTCAACCGACTCGATCAGCTGCAGGCGATGCTCGGTGTTCCGCTGCCTTCCTCAACCCAGTGGGAGATTGTCGAATCCGTCGCCGACAAGATACATCCGGTTTATCCGGCCCTGATGCGCCATGCGGCCGGCGGCGAAGTGGTCTACAATGACGACACGGTCATGAAGATCCTGGAGCTGATGAAACAATCCGATGAAGACCGCCAGGGCCGCAAGGGGATGTATACCTCCGGCATCTTGTCCACGGTCGGCGACAAAAAGATGGCCGTGTTTATGACCGGCGGCCGACATGCCGGTGAGAATCTGGCCGACATACTTCAAAAAAGAAGTCCTGCGTTGCCGCCGCCCGTTCAAATGTGTGATGCGCTGTCGCGAAATCTGCCCAAAGATTTTGAGGTTATCCTGGCTAATTGTCTGGCCCATGCCCGGCGCCGGTTTGTGGACGTGGAACCTAACTTCCCGCAGCAATGTACTTATGTGCTCGAGACCCTGGAGCAGGTATATGAAAATGACGCGCTCACCAAACAGCAGAACATGACGCCGGATCAACGATTGCAATATCACCAGCAAAAAAGCGCACCATTGATGGATGATCTCAAAAAGTGGCTGGATCGGCAATTTGATCAAAAAAAAGTGGAACCAAATTCAGCTTTAGGACAGGCAATTTTTTACATGCTCAAACACTGGCAGGAGCTCACCTTGTTTTTACGGGTGCCAAAAGCTCCGCTGGACAACAATCTTTGTGAACGGGCACTTAAAAAGGCGATCCTGCATCGGAAAAACTCTTTGTTTTATAAAACCGAACACGGGGCGTATATCGGCGATCTGTTTATGAGTCTGATTCATACCTGCAATCTTTGCAAAGTCAATGCATTTGAATATCTCAAAACCCTGCAGCAACATTCCTCCGAGCTGTTCCGCGATCCTGACAAATGGATGCCTTGGAATTATGAATCGTCAATCGGCCCTGCAGCCGATTGACAAGCTACCGACCTCCGGAAAAAATTTAAGCTACACATGTTTACCGGAAAGACACTATTAAATGACAACACGAATCCACCTCTCAAGCATCAAATAACCGTAAATGGTATACCTGAAAGGAGGG
>JBFFCW010000361.1:0-4385 GCA_041559695.1 Desulfobacterales bacterium | reverse complement strand
TGGCCCCGCCGGGCATCTTTCGGGCGGTTGACCATATAAAGCCACTCCGGCTCGGCTACAAACGAGCCGGTGGAAATTTGCACCCTCAGGTGATGGTCGGCGTCGGGGACAAAAAGAAAGCCATTTGAAAAAGCGGTCACCGCATCAGGCCACTGATTTTCAGGACCCTGATACGCTTTGGTGGCGGCGTGAAAATTGCGGTTTTCAATATCCGGCCGCAAAATGATCTTTACGGGTTTGGAATCCGCCAGCCGTTCCGGCAGTTGATCGGCCGGATGGCGAAAAAGGCTCAAAGCCACTGCATTGTGCTCCTTAAGCATTTCGACCCGGGCGGTTATCAGGACATGTTCTCCCTGGCCGGTGGGAATATGATACTGCCAGATTCCGCTGGAATCCGTCGCCAGGCGGAACATTTCCAGGCAGTCCGTATTCAACGCCTGGGAATAGCCCTGGAATACCACCCAGGCCCGGCAGCGGCTGAACATCACCCGGCGGTCTTCAGGATAGTGCGGATTCAAGTTGGCCGCCAGCAAGCCATCATAACGGCTGGTAAGGTTTCCCCAGGAGATCGGGCTGTGCAGCATTGCCCCGCGGCCATTGGTTCCCAGAAAGATAAAATCTTCATGCAGCATTTCGGAATGTTTGATCATCTGCTTTACCCGAACATTTGCGGGTCGGGTCAGCAACATCAACCGGGCGACTTCATGCCGGCAGCCCTTTGAATCAGTGCCAGCATAGACCGATAGCACCAGCGTAACGGTTCTAAGGGTTTCGGGAGTTGCCAATGGCAGAAACAGGGCAAAATGGTCTGCATTTCCCTCCGCACCCGCGAGGCTGACCTCCGTTGCGACGGTTCGGCCGCCATCCATGATGCGCGCTCGAAAGGAACTCTCGCAGCGAATGAGCAAAAAATGACCCGGGGGAATCATGACTTCCCGCCGCAGGTCTTGCGGCCACTGCCATACAATAACGCGCGGTTGACGGCCATCGGGGTAATGCCGCCTGCAAAAATCCGACGGATTCTCCTGCAACTGCCGGGCGGCCTGTTCGAGGTCAAAATTTTCGAGATGTTTGATTCCCTCTAAATATGCGACGACCTCAAGGGTTTTGGCATGCAGTTGCTGTTGTTCAATTCGTTCCGGCAGCAGGAACGGTTGCTTGTGAAAATTTTCAACTTGCTGAAGATCTTCGTCGCTGGCTGAAAGACACAACACCCGGCCGGGTTCCAGCAGCAGTGTATTTAGGCCATTGGATTCGGTAACCGCTATTTTATCCCCGCTTAGCAGGTCGTAAAAAACAGATGATTTCAGCCCGGTTGATGCGGGATCCCATGCCGCGGTTGTCTGGTTTTCAGGATCCAGGTTGACAATGATCAGCAACCCTTTTTCGGACTCGAGATGCTGCCGTTTCAAGACGATAAAATTACCGTCATTTTTGTGGTGCATGCTTAGCATGACGTCTTCGTGAAACGCCGGATGGGTTCTGAGCAGATCACTGAGCCGCCGAATTTCTGCAACCTGGTTGGATTCAGCGCCCCAGTTTAATGAAGGCGCATCGTGCACATCGATCTTCTCGGCAGCAAACCATTCCACTCCGTTGGCAAAGCCGAAGGCGCCGTTGTGGGAACTCAGGGCACACAGGGCGGTGCGCATCCGGGCATAAGTCTCGGATCGCTGCGCCAGTCTGAGATTGTCATGTGTTTCTGCAAAGTTCACCATGATGCCGTCAGCCGCTGAAATATCGATGGCTTCCGGCAGGTAATGTTCGATCTGACCGCGATCGTAATTTTGAAACAGCTCTGAATAGGCCCAATTTAAGTTGGCGCTGTTTAAAAGATCGCGCGTCACCGATATTTTGCCGCCCAGGCCTTCGAGCAAAAAGACGGTGTCGGGAAATTGCTGCCTTACTTTGGCAACAATGTATTTCCAGGCTGCCAGCGGGATCATGTAGCCGGCATCACAGCGGAAACCGTCCACACCCCGCCGGCACCACGTGATAAAGACATCCGCCATGTATTGCCACAGGCCCGGCTGGGAATAATCCAATTTGGTCAGATCTTCCCAGGCAACGCCCCAGGCGCTGGGAACCTCGATACGGCCTTCGGGACTTCTGACCAGCCAGTGCGGATGCGTTTCATGCAGACGGGCAGCCCATCCGGTGTGGTTGATGGCAATGTCGATCAGGATTTTGGCATTACGTTGATGGACAGCGTCTACCAGTTCGATAAATTGCTCCAGCGGGGTGGCATGCGGATCAAATTCAGCCAGAGCAGGGTCAACGGCGGTAAAGCTCAAAGCGGCGTAAGGACTGCCGAATCTTCCCATGCGCCCGTAAGTTGTTGGTGTGGGGTGGATTGGCAGCAGCAAAAGAATGCGGCATCCCAGCTCGCCGATAATGAAGTCGAGTTCTTTAATCAGGTTTCGAAAGGTTCCTGAGGGCGGAATCACGGCATAGCCGTCTTGGTCGAGTTTTCGGACGCACTTTTCATCAGATGCGGCCAGCCGCTGGGTTCCGGCTTTATTGGCGCCGAATTGCCGCACAAACGCATTATAAATGATGTTAGCGCAGCAGGCATCGGCCGATTCAACATTGACGGCGGTGTTTGGCCCCGGCGGCCATGTGGGCTGTGCATCACCTTCTCTTAAGAAAAAACTTTTGGCTTCAAAGTGACCCACTTCATACAGCGGCAGGGTGGCTTCAAAACGCCGGTCGTCTGTCCGCTGCATGGGAATGTCGAACCAGGCTCTTCCCAGGGAAGTTTCATTTTTTTCCACTTCCCTGACAATTTCATTTCTGATGATTTTTGCATGCCCGATATTGGTGCGCAACCAGGCGGTGCCGGACTGGGACCGGGGCAGCGTCAGGGTGAAGGTCAGCAAATCCCCGCAGAAGCGAATCATCCGGCTTCCCGGTCGGGGGCCTTGGACTATCTGGGCATCCTGGGTCATAATTTTTTTTACTTTTCAGAATAAGATCTTAAAATAATAAAATATAATACAGATTATGAATTTGCAAAAATTTTAGTCACCATTTGTTCAAAGAAATTTTTAAGAACCTCAGCGGTGGATCAACCGATGGTAAAATTGAAATTTCTCTTGAAAAAATATAAATATAAGTATAAGAAATTTTTATAGATTTATCAATCTATCATTTTTTTGTAAACCGGTTTGTTCAACGGTTCGAAAACCAAATTTAATCTTTGACCGGTTAGAAACCAGCTTAGGACGAGTAACTATGAGATATCGTTTCGTGTTTATTTTGGGTGTCACTGTCGCCAGCCAACTTTTTCTTTTGTTCCCGGTACATTTCCTGAAAAATGTCAGTGTTGCCAATGCGGATCAGCTAAAATTGTTTGAAGCGGTAATGTGTGAAGAAATTTATTCCGAAACCCCCCAAAACCCGACATCGGTGTTCTCCGCCAGCAAAGAAAAAGCGGTAAGTTTTTCGGTATTTGATCCGGTACCGCAAAAGACCGTCATTTACCATAACTGGTATCATCGCGATGTGCCGAGCGCAAAGATACGGCTGCAACTTAAGCCGCCACGCTGGTCAACTTTCAGCAGTATTCAGCTGCGCAAAACCGATATTGGTCCCTGGCGGGTAGAAATCACCGATGACAAGGGTAATATTTTGGGGGTGTTACGATTTAGCGTGACGGATTAACAGACCATGGAAAAACTGTTTATTTTTTTATCCTCTATTCGCTGGCAGGATATAATTGATATCAGCTTGAACAGTTATATCCTTTTCCGATTTTACGTGCTTTTTAGAGGAACCAATGTTTTTCGGGTTCTCATCGGCATGACCGTCCTGTGGTTTTTACAGCGAATTGCCATCTCGATAGGTTTGATCGTCACCAGCTGGGTGGTCCAGGGCATCGTGGCTGTCGGTGCCATTATTATTATCGTTGTCTTCCGAAATGAAATCCGCCGGGTCCTGCAGGCTAAAAATTTAAAATCCATCCTCTGGGGACTGTCTTTAAAATCCGCCGTCACCCCGACGGAAATTATCGTCGAAAGTGTGTTTGGTATGGCCAAAACCAAATGCGGTGCATTGATTGTGTTTCCGGGAAAAGAGGATCTGAGCGATGCGGTGCAGGGAGGCACGCCATGGAGAGGGTTTATCACCAAAGAGATGATCACCAGTATATTCTGGCCGGACAATCCGGTGCATGATGGCGCGGCCATTGTTCAGGGAGATCAAATTAGCATCGTGGGTGCAATTCTTCCTTTATCTGACCGTGATGATTTGCCGTCTTATTACGGTACCCGGCATCGCGCGGCTCTGGGTCTGGCGGAGGCAACAGATGCCCTCGTCATTGTTGTGTCGGAAGAAAGAGGTGATGTGCTGGTTGCCAAGGGTAACCGCCTGCGAGAGATTCGGCG
>JBFFCW010000360.1:0-4419 GCA_041559695.1 Desulfobacterales bacterium | reverse complement strand
GCTCGAGAAGCCGCGTCGTGCGGCGAGGCCGAGGACCGGCCACCACTCGAGGGCCGCGAGCACCAGCGTGAGGCGCCGCGCCGCGCCCGGCCCCCGGGCGCGCAGCCAGCGCTCCACGAACGGCACGACGATCGCCGCCTATTCTCTGGTGGATAAGGTGGGTGTAGAATCAGTCCAACCGGCGGTGTACATCTATTTTATATTTTTGATTCCCCTGATTTTTTTGACACCCTACGTGCTGATTAAACAAAGAAGGGCATTAAAACCGGAATGGCAAATCAACAAAGGGCCCATCATGGTTGTCGGCTTTCTGGTCGCATTTACCTATCTGTTGGTCCTTTTCGCCATGCAAACCAGCAATGTCAGTTATGTCGTGGCGGTCCGGGAGGTGAGCATCGTTTTTTCTGCTTTGTTCGGGATCATGTGGCTTGGAGAGGGCCATCGGCAGCCCAGATTGATCGGCGCTTTTCTGATGGCGCTAGGGGTCGTTTTTATCGGTTTAAGCCGATAGGGAATTGAAAACCGGTTTTTTAGGATCGTTCGTGCCCGTATACGTCGTAAGTGCTATTTTGGGGGTCGGGTATATTTTATTTTTAGCGGTCATACGGCTTCGTCAGAAAACGACGGTTGCTTTGATTTAGCAGAATTAATACTTAAGATTTAGACTCACTTTTTTAAAGGGAAAACCGTATGAAATCACGGAAGGGAACACTATTGTATTCGGTTGGATGGAATCTGATTCTGATCACCGTCGGTGGCGTGATATTATCCGTCGGCATTAAATCGGTTGCCATTCCCAATGGTTTTATTTCGGGTGGATTTTCCGGCCTCAGCCTGCTCATCTATTATATCTTCGGGGGTTTATCGCCGGGCATCTGGTATTTTGTGCTCAATATACCGCTGTTTATCGCCGGCTGGCTTATTCTCAGCCGGCGATTCTTCTTTTACAGCCTCTTTGGAATGGTAGTGGTAACGCTTGCCATCGATTTAATCCCATTTGTTATCCCCATCAAAGACCGATTTTTGGCAGCCATTGCCGGTGGCGCTTTGATCGGCGCCGGCGCAGGTATTTATTTTCACTCTTTTGGATCGGTCGGCGGAAGCGATATCATTGCCATCATCCTCCATCAGAAGTTCAATGTTCGCATCGGCCGGTTTTTTTTCTATTTTAACCTGGTTCTTTTCAGTCTTAGCTTCGGGTTTTTGAATCTGGACCTTATTCTTTACTCGCTGGTCCTTACATTTATCGTTTCTCAGGTGATGGATTATTTTCTCAGTATGTTCAACCAGCGCAAATTGGTGATTGTGATTTCCGATAAGTCCGATGTGATCGCTCAGGGAATTATAAAAAAGCTGCAGCGCGGCGTCACCTTCTTATACGGCCGCGGCGCTTACACCGGTAAACATAAAAAGGTGATGCTCACCGTCGTGAATAATTATCAGCTGAAACGCCTTGAAGAAACCGTGTTTGGAATTGATTCAAATGCTTTTTTTATTACCGAAAGTACCTTCAACGTCATCGGAAAAGGTTTTTCGCGGCGTAAAGTCTATTAGGATTGAGACAGTTTCTGATATTAAAGCACATCCGGCTGTAAATTATTATTTTGACATATCAATAAATTTCTATAAAAATAAATATGTTATAAAAAATTATTTTAAAATTGAAACAGGAGAACAAGTACGATCGAAGTCATACTTCTATCTATATTGGGTGCCGGAGTGTATGTCGGTTGGAACATCGGTGCCAATGATACGGCCAATTGTATGGGCACTTCGGTGGGCTGCGGACTGATTTCATTCAGAAATGCCGTAATTCTGGTGGCTATCTTTTCTATTTTGGGCGCCCTTCTGCAGGGTCAAAATGTGATGAATACCATCGGCAGGGGGATCGTTAAATCAGATCTGAGCTATCAGGCGGTTATTATCGCATTGGTGTGTTCCGGTTTTTTTGTTACCCTGGCAACCTTTTTTAGAATTCCGACATCCACCTCCCAGGCGATTGTCGGAGGCGTGGTCGGTATCGGTCTGGCGGTTAATGCGGAAGTGGATTTTTCAAAATTTATCGTTATTGCGGAAAGCTGGGTAATTTGCCCACTGATGGTTATGGCCCTGTCGTTTGGCTTAATGCATTTGATAAAATTGATTCTGCGAAGATTTGAAACCGGTTCATTTCGTTTTCAAAACGCCCTGGGCTGGCTGGCGATCGGCTCCGCATGTTACGTGGCTTTTTCGATGGGCGCCAACAACGCGGGCAATGCGGTCGGCCCGATCGCCAATCTGAAGATCCTTCATCCCAAGCTTTTACTTCTCATGGGTGGCTTAAGTATCGCCGTTGGCGCGGCGACCTATGGCAGAAAAGTCGCCGATACGGTCGGCAAGGGCATAACGCCCCTGGATATACCCGGTGCATTTGTTGCACAGGTATCGTCGGCTTTTGGGATGCATTTATTTTCCTTGCTCGGGATTCCGGTGTCGACTTCATCGGCGATTGTCGGCGCAGTCGTCGGGGTTGGACTCGTCAAAGGTATGAAAGCCATCAGCAAAAAGACCATAGCGACGATTCTTCTGGGGTGGCTGTTGACACCTACTTTCGCAGCAGTATCGTCTTATTTATTGTATAATTTTATAAAGACTTTGTTCGTATAATTTGGGATGGATTTTTGCGCCTTCCCTGTCACTTACAAATCAAAGGAGTGATTATGGCACTATTTAAAAAAGAAAAAGCTGTTAACAAGCTTATTTTGAAGCATCTTGATATGGTTGAGGATTGCGTGCAGGCCAGCCTCAAAGCGGGAGAGTTTTATTTAGGGGGTGACCTGAGCCAGGCAAAGGTCCATGCGCGTAACTCTCAAAGTCTTGAGTCTGAAGCCGACTTAGTCCGTCATGACATTCGGGATAAACTCTATTCCGGGGCCTATTTGCCACTGTTGCGAGAGGATATCTATAAGCTGGTCGAAAGTATCGACAAGGTGGGCAATGCCGCCGAAGCCTGCTGCGATTTTTTTCTCAACCAGCGTCCGGTAGTCCCTGAGGAAATGAAATCCAGTTTTCTTGCGGTAACCCGGGAGTCTCTGGGGATTATCGTTTCCCTCAAATTGGCGATCTTGTGTTATTTTAAAGGGGACTGCAAGATCGAAACGGTGCGCGACCACACCAGAGACATCGGCCTCCAGGAATCACGGGTGGATAAACTTGAATGGGATTTGACCAAAGAAATTTTTATATCGGAGATGGATTTTGCCCTCAAGCTCCATTTGAGGCTATGCCTGGACTCGATCGTAGAGGTGTCCGACCGGGCGGAAGACGCCGGAGATCAGCTCGAACTGGCCACCTTGAAGGCCATGGTCTGAAAATAATTGTTATTTGTTGTTCGTTAATAGATGTCCGTTGGTAAAGACCTCGGCAGTTTTGAGTGCCGTTGGCGTTGCTATTATCGCTTTTTCTGAAGGCCTGCCATTAAATCACTTCCGTTTCTGTGAAGCGCTTAATTTCTTTTTCAGAATATCCCAGTTCTTTCAGTATCGAGGGGGTGCTTTCGCCAAAATCTACGGCGGCACTTCGAACGGAGCCCGGAGTACCGCTTAACTTAACGGGCACCCCGATTGCCGCCTGCTTCTGACCGGCTTTTCCCTGCAATTCTAAAAACATTTTGCGTTCCCGGAAAAGGGGATCATCCAGCACTTCCGAAAAGGTCTGAACCCGACCCCAGCATATTTCCAGATCGGCCAGTTCGATGTCCCACTCATCCAGCGTTTTTTTTCTGAATGTGGCGCGCATAAATTCCAGAATTTCTTTGCGGCGGCTGTCATCATATTGAAGCGTGGCATATCCCGGAACCCCAAAATGCTCACACAGCCTTTTCCAGAAACGATTCTCCACGGCGCCAATGGATAGAAATCGGCCGTCGGCGGTTTCATAGGTATTGTAGCACGCGTAGCGGTGAGAGAGCACCGCATCGGCCCGCCGGGGGTCTTTGCCGGTCAGATGCTTAAAATACAGCGCCACCGGCAAAAAGCCCACCATGCCGTCTGTCATGGAGATGTCGATGTATTGACCCCTGCCGGTTTTTTCCCGCGCGAAAAGGGCCAAAAGAATACCAATGGCGGCATTCATGCCTCCGGCAGCAACATCGGCGATCTGGATTCCCGGAATCGAGGGTGGGCGGTCCGGTTCACCGATAAGGTTTAAAACACCGGAGAAGCTTAAATAATTGACGTCATGGCCGACCCGATCGCGAAAGGGCCCATCCTGGCCATAGCCGGTTATCGAGCAGTAGATAATTTTGGGATTCACTTTTCGCACGCTTTCATAATCAGCGCCGAGTCGGTCGACCACGCCGGGCCGGAAGCCCTCCAGAAGGACGTCGGCCTTCTCGATTAGCTTGAAAAAAATCTGCTGGCCGGCGTCGGTTTTCAAATT
>JBFFCW010000359.1:0-4433 GCA_041559695.1 Desulfobacterales bacterium | reverse complement strand
TAAATGATCCCAGTGGGCGTGGGTAAAAATAAAATTTACGGTGTTTACATTTTCTTCAGCGAGCTTGTTGCCAAACCTGCGGATTCCGGTACCGGCATCCACCGCAATGATATCATTGTTTTTGGTACGGATTTCCAAACTGGTGGTATCGCCGCCGTATTTCAGATACGCTTTGCCCGAAACCGGAATCGAGCCCCTCGATCCCCAGCATGTGATTTCCATCGTAAACCTTTCAACGGGAATGTCTTTTTAAAATGAAAAATTCGGTTTCCATTTAAAAAGCAACCACGAAAACGCGAAATCAGAAAAGCACGAAATTCAAACAATTCTTTTTTTCGTGTTTTTATTCTTTCGTGATTTCGTGATAAATGCGTTTCTTAATTCCTCAATTGACGATCTTTCCATAAAAGGTATGCCAAATTCCCTCATGTGTCCAGCTTTTTAAGATTTTGGCCGGCAGGCGTTCCAATTCGATTCTTACCTGTTTGGCTTCACTGCGCAAAAGACCGGACAGGATGAAGCGTTTTGGGGTTGAAAAACCCTTTGTACAAATCAGCTTTTGCATGACGTCGTAATGGATGTTGGCAATCAGCAGATCGGCCGGGCAATCCATAAACGCTTCAGCATATCCCTGCACCACCGCAATCTGTTTTTCAAGGCGGTTTAAGCCAACGTTTTTTTTAGCCGTTTTAGCAGCCAGCAAATTCAGGTCAACCGCCAGATTCAAGCGGCAGCCCAGACGGGCCGCGGCCAGGGCCAGTAAGCCAGTGCCGGTGCCTAAATCCAGAACCCGGTCTGGTGTGCGCTTCCGACATGTCAGTTGGACGGCATCCAGACAATCCCGGGTGGTCGCATGGGTGCCCGTGCCAAAGACAATGCCCGGGTCTAGGATGATCGGAAGTTTATCCGGCCGGCCTTGGCCGCCATTTTCCCATGGCGGGATGATTTGAAAACACCCCTGATCGAAAGCGGTTAATTCGGTTCCCTGCCATTGCTCGTAGGGCATATGGTAACTGTCTATGAAGGTTAGTTGCGGCTGGGCGCTCAAAAGAACTTTAATTTCATCATGAACGGGGTCAGAAAAAAACAGGAATGAAAAATCATCTTCTTCCCAGTTACCGATAAAACGGTTGCGGGGGATTTCTTTGAGGGATGTCAATTTGCCGCCCAGCTGATAAATATACAGATCATCGTACGGGCAGGCGCCAGCGCTGGCGCTGACCGGGTGTGGGCGGATTGAATTATTCATTTTTGGGCAACTGGTCCAAATACCATTCCATAGGGTCCAGCACGGAAAATCCCATGTTTATTAATTTTTCCTTCACATGGGCGACATTTTGCGTCAGCAGATAAGGGAAAACGGCGCGTTTGTCTTTTTGCCAGTACCGGGCGACCAGCACACTGCCAAAAGAGATGTTTTCTTCGGTGATGGCATCGACGATTTTTTTCAACTGCCCAACCTTTTCTTCGGCCAGAATACACAGCAAAGTACCCGGTTCGCCAATTCCTAAAACATTAATGAAAGCGCGCAGCAGATCTCGCACCGAAATGATCCCGCTGAGGATACCGTTTTCATCCACCACCGGCAGGGCACCCACCCGGGCATCCTGTATCATCAGCAATGCATCCTGAAGGGTATAGGTCGGAGAAATGGTGATCGGGTTTTGGGTCATGATATTTTTGATTTTCAATTCCGCAAAATTTTTCTTTTCTTCTTCGCTGGGAGACGCCTTAAAGAATTTGTAAGGCATTGCACTTCTAAGGTCCCGATCCGTCACGATACCGATGAGCCGGCCATCCGGTTCGATGACCGGAAGATGGCGGATCTTGTTTGCGGCCATTAATTCCTGTGCTTTAAAAATTCCGTCGTCAGGTTCAACGGTGATCACCTTACGGGTCATGGATCTTGAGACAAACATAATATCCCCCTAAATTCGTTAATTCGTTAATTCGCTAAATGATTAAATCGCTGTTGGTTATGGTCTATCATCAATACGATTTAACAAATTGACTGTTTAACGATTTAACTTATCCTTTCAGCAAAGCCTCAACATGGTTGCGCGTCAGCTCCGGCAGGCGTTTGATCGAATATCCGCCCTCAAGTACCGATATGAGCCTTCCCTGGGCATATTGGTTGGCCAGTCCGACAATTTTTTCGATAATCCAGGAAAAGCCCTCTGTGGTCAGTTTTATGTCCGACATATTGTCGTCAATATGCGCGTCAAAGCCGGACGAAACCAGAATCACTTCCGGTTTAAATTCGGCAAATGCTGGAAATAAATCTTTTTGCAGCAGCTGTTTATACGCTTTTTCACCCTGCCCGGGGAGTACCGGCGAATTTTTTGTAAAACCGTATCCGGCATCTTTGCCCAGTTCGAATTCGCGACCGGTCCCCGGGTAGGCAAAGGTGGGATGCTGATGAATAGAGTAGTAAAATACCGTGGGGTCGGATTCAAAAATGTGCTGGGTTCCATTGCCGTGATGGACATCAAAGTCCACAATGCCAATCCGCTTTATTTTCCATTGGTTTTGAATATAGCGGGCCGCAATGGCGACATTGTTAAAGTAACAAAATCCCATGGCTTTGTCGATTTCGGCGTGGTGCCCGGGTGGTCGAACGGCGCAAAAGGCATTGTCGAGTTTGCCCTCCATTACCAAGCGGGCAGCCTCTAAAACACCGCCGACTGCCAGCAATGCAATCTCATAGGATGCCGTGCACATCTGGTTGTCGGGACTGTCAAAGATATTATCGCCGATGCTGCATGCACTCTGAAAGCGTTTAATGTAAGCGGGGTCGTGCACGGTTTCGACCCATTTCAAATCAGCCGGGGTGGCTTTGATCAGCGTCAGCCTCTCAAGCAGACCGGCATCCTCAATTCCTTTGTAAACCGCTGGAAGCCGGTCCGGCACCTCCGGGTGGTAATTCCCGGTCAGGTGCTCCTGGTATCTTTCATCATATAGGAAGCCGGTTTTTTTGCTCATCGATTTTCAACTTTCCTGAATTAAAAACACGCGATGCGCCATTCGCTCTGAACCCTGCACAATGCGAGATGCTAGGCAACAATTTTATCAAAAATTTCAAATGCGGCCTTCACAGATTTGCTATCTTCAGGCATCTCTATCGTCGGGCGGCCGTTAAAATCAAAATCATAAATCAGGTCGTCTTTCGGTATGGTTCCGATTAGTTCAAGGTTGGCTTTTTTAATCATCTCCATGGCCTGCTCGGAAGGGGCCTCTCGCGCCTGATTTATAACGACATAACTTTTACCCACTACGATTTTCAAACATCTGGCCAGTTCTTCGATTCTCACCGCAGCCTGAAGGCCCCGCCGGGAGGGGTCCGATACAATCAAGAGGATGTCTACATTGTTTGTTGTCAGCCGACTGATGTGTTCCATGCCGGCTTCATTGTCCATCACAATATAGGGGTAATTGCCCGACAGCCGCTCCAGAAAATTGGTTAGCAAGGTGTTTGCCGCGCAATAACAGCCGGCACCTTCGGGCTGGCCCATTACCACCAGGTCAAAACCTTCGGATTCAACCAGGGCCTCTTCGAGTTTCATTTCCATAAAAATATCTTTGGTCATGCCGCTGGGGACGTCGCCTTTTTTCATTTCCTCCCGGGCGTTTCCCAGGGTATCGGCAATATCAACGCCTAAAACTTCATTCAGGTTGGCATTACAATCGGCATCTACCGCCAGAATCGGGATTTTATTTTTTTTCAACAGAAATTTAATCAGCATGCCGGCCATGGTGGTTTTACCGGTCCCCCCTTTGCCGGCCAGTGCAACTGAATATGGCATATTTGTCAGCTCCCTTTCATTTGAATTACGATCCGGATCCATCCGCTTGAATAGTTTAAAATAATTAAGTCAGTTTGAGCCTTCAGTCAAGAGGGTTTTACCAGAGTCGAGCCGATCATTCAACATATCGTTATTGGGCGATAGTCCGCTTGGGTGAAGTTTAGATGCATTATAGCGATCGCTTCTACTTGAAAAGACTGTGAACCCATGCTAATTCGAACTAAACTTATCTTTGGGGGGATTGAGTATGGATTTTGAACTTACCAAATCGCAAAAAGAAATACAGAAAGCTGCGAGAGAGTTTGCCAAGGGTGAATTTGACAAAGAGCTCGCCCTTGAAATGGACAAAAACAACGAATTTCCGACTAAAATATGGAAAAAAGCCTGCGACCTGGGATTCGTGGGGGTGCACTTTCCAGAAGAATATTCCGGACAGGATCTGGGAGTATTGGAAAATGTCATTATTGCTGATGAATTTTGTGCCCGGGACTCCAGCATTGGCAGTGCGGTCATTCTTTCCGCTTTTGCTTCGGAGTGCGTGTTGCGTTTTGGAAGTGAGGAATTAAAACAAAAGTTTCTGCCTGCGGTTGCCGAAGGACGGATGCTTTCCGCCTGTGCTTTTACCGAGCC
>JBFFCW010000358.1:0-4435 GCA_041559695.1 Desulfobacterales bacterium | reverse complement strand
TCTGATTCTCCTTTCAGATTAAATGATTATAACCTAAAACCGCCTCTATTCTATACCTTAAATCTGTCCACTTTCCTTTGAAACGCTACAATTTGGGAAAACAGTTTATGAAAAAAATTACCGATGCGATTGAAGCGCGCAAAGCGTCAAATGGAGATGAGGGCAAGGGAGAGCTGGATCCATTGTCCGCAGAAGAACTGTGTCTGCTATTGGATACGGTCGCTGTACATTTCCGCGAGTATTATTGCCTGCTGCTGCTGCTGGCAAGAACCGGCATGCGAATCGGCGAGGCTTTAGGCCTTCAGTGGGGTGATATCGATTTTAACAGCCGGTTTATTAATCTTCAAAGATCGCTTTCTCGGGGGCAAATAACAACCCTCAAGGGCAAAAGAGGCCGGCGGGTTGATATGAGCCTGCAGCTGGCTGAAACCTTAGAGGATCACCTCCGCAAATCTAAAGAAAAGGGGCTACGGTTAGGTTTAGGAGATAATCCTGAATATGTGTTTACTGACAACGTTGGTGGTTTTATCAACCTAAACAACTGGCGCAAACGTATATTCTGGAAAGCGCTGAAAAAAGCCGGTCTTCGAAAAATCAGGATACATGATTTGAGGCACTCATATGCGACATTGCGCATATCTAAGGGTGACAACATTGCCGACGTATCAAACCAGCTCGGGCATTTTTCAGAAACCTTTACAATGAAAATCTATTATCATTGGATGCCAGGCAAGAAAAAGTCAGAGGTGGACGAGCTGGACGACCAAGAATTTAAAGACAGAAAAGAGGCAACTGATAAAAATAGGCGTGCAGTTTAGGGTAAAAAATTTTTGCACCCGAATGCACCCTATATGCACCCTGAAGGGTATAAAAATAAAAAAGAGGCCACCGATGAAAGGCAACCTCTTGAAATTTTTGGTGATCCCAGGGGGATTCGAACCCCCGTTACCGGCGTGAGAGGCCGGCGTCCTAACCACTAGACGATGGGACCGTTTAATTGGGCTTAAAATATTAAAATAAGTATATTTTTGTCAATCGTTATTTATTGCTTACGGGTCCTTGTCTGTTTTTGGAAACCAGTCGCCAGCGGCCAGAAGCCAGTAGCGAGTGCCCTCTAAAACTTAAATTGTGTCCGTTTGCTTCTTTCCTTTACGGAAACCAAAAATCAAATACACAATAAATCCGACGAAGGGCACCGAGGCAATAATCCACCACTGCGCCTTTTTGCCGGCGGTGCCAAAATCCTTCTGGGCCACATCGACGATGGCCCAGATGGTGGCAATCAAAAAGGGAACACACAAAGCCAAAAAAATGCCGAGCAATTTTAAAGTCATGTTACCTTAATCTTGCATGAAAATTAATGAGAATATGAAAGCTTCCGACTCGTGCAAAATCCAGGTATTAACTTTTCAGGCGGCCGGAGATTTTTAAGATGGTGTTTACGTAATAGCTGCTGTGGTTGTAGTGATAGATAATTTTTTCAGCTTTTTTGCGGCTTTGCCCCGGGCGCCATCCATGGCTTTTGAGAAAATTGGCAATACTGGCCATCGAGTCGGCGTGATTGAGCATATCGACTATTCCGTCGTCGTTTCCGTCCTTGCCGTAGGCCAGAATACTGGTGGGCATAAATTGCGCAACACCCACCGCACCGGCAAACGAGCCCGGAATCGCCGCCGGATCCACGCCTTCCCGGGAGGAATATTTTAATAAAGCCTTAAGTTCTTCATAAGCCCACTTGGAACGAGATGTGGCCCTCTGTTCAAATTTTTTTCTTGAAATTTTCTTTGAATCCGGGATCAAATCCCATAAGTTGTTTCGAATCACCGGGTCCGTCAAAGCCGCCATTGTTGAAAGGGTATTTAAGGCCAAGCGTGTTCCCACCGAGGCCCCCAGCCCGGTTTCAACCAGCAGAATCGCGGTGATGACCTTTTTATCGACACCGTAAGCTTTTTCAATGCGCGTAAGATCGGCTTCATTTTTCTGAATATAATCTTTGGCTTTGCGGATGGACCATTTATTTGTAAACTGGCCGTAATCCACCTGGGCTTCTTTATAAGTAAAAAGCAGTATGACACCATCGGCTTCGAAGGATACCTGCGGCCGGCTATACAGCCGCTTGATTTTTGTGGGGTCAAAGCCGTCGGCGATCAACTGTTTTTGAACAGAAGAAAGCGGCTTCTTGTCGGATTCGATAGCAGCCCCGGATTCAGCTGCAATTAAATATCCGAAAACCAGCAGGCTGACGGCGAAAATCATCCAATTCGTTCTACGTTTATAACCATTCCGTATCATAATCACTCCAGATGAGACCTCAAATCACAAAATTCGCGTTTGTCGAGCTGGATACAACCCGCTTGATTGCATCGATATCCCGTGTTATTTAAGCAAAGTAATTAAAACCGATAATAACATATTTACTGGTAAGTTTCTATGGTGAAAAAAAGCACCAAAATAATCTACTGCTGCCAAACCTGTGGCTACCAGACTCCCAAATGGATGGGTAAGTGCCCGGACTGCGGTACCTGGGACTCCATTGTGGAGGAACGGTCGGCCGCCCGGTCTTTTCGAGGTGCTTACCGCCCGCTGAAAAATCAGCAGTCAACCCCCGTGGCGATCGATTCGATCGAGCTGGAAACGGAAAACCGCCTCTTAACAGATATCCGGGAATTTGACAGGGTGCTCGGCGGCGGTCTGGTGCCGGGAACTCTCGTTTTGATCGGTGGAGATCCGGGAATCGGCAAATCAACGCTAATGCTGCAGGCGCTATACGGGCTGGCGAATCAGGGCCATAAAGTTCTGTACGTATCCGGCGAGGAGTCCAATCAGCAGATTCGCTTGCGGAGCCAGCGGCTGGATACGGTTGCATCCCAATTGATGGTGGTTTCAGAGGTTGAAATTGATGCGATTCTGGGGATGGTTCAAGTTGCCCCCCCGCAGGTCCTGGTCATTGATTCGATTCAAACCATGTACAACGCTGAACTGACCTCAGCCCCCGGAAGCGTCAGCCAGGTAAGGGAATCCACGGTTCGTCTGATGATGATGGCCAAAAAAACCGGCATACCCACCTTGCTGGTTGGTCATGTGACCAAGGACGGCGCCATTGCAGGCCCCAAACTTCTGGAGCATATGGTCGATACGGTTCTGTATTTTGAAGGAGACCGCAATCATATCTTCCGGATTCTACGCGCGGTTAAAAATAGATTTGGCTCCACCAACGAAATCGGGGTTTTTGAAATGAAAGATCAGGGCCTGGATGAAGTCGTCAATCCATCGGCTGTGTTTTTATCCGAGCGGCCTGCGAATGCGCCGGGCTCAGCGGTTACCGCCAGCATGGAAGGCACGCGGCCGATTCTGGTTGAACTGCAGGCCCTGGCCAGCAGCACCAGCTTCGGCACGCCCCGGCGGACCATTCTGGGGCTGGATTCCAACCGGGTCGCCTTGCTGGCAGCGGTTATGGAAAAACAGCTCGGCATGCACCTGATGGGGCATGATATTTTCATGAATGTGGCCGGCGGGGTCAAGGTGATTGAACCGGCGGTGGATATGGCCATCGTTTCGGCGATCGCTTCCAGCTTTCTGGACAAACCCGTTCCGGATGGTACGGTCGTGCTGGGCGAGGTGGGTCTGGCCGGTGAAGTCCGGGCGATCGGTCAGGTTGACATCCGGCTTGCCGAGGTTAAAAAAATGGGCTTTAATCGCTGCCTGGTGCCGGACAGCAACATAAAGCGCATTCCCGATATTGACGGGATTGAAGTCGCGGGGATAAAAACCGTGCCCGAAGCGATAGAGATACTTTTTTGACAATGAAACGCCTTGGTTCAAAAAAACATCAGCGCTGGACGGATCACTATACAGAGCGCGCGAAAAAAGAACGCTATCCGGCCCGATCGGTGTTTAAGCTAAAAGAGGCCCAAAATAAATTTCGGTTGATAAAAAAAGGCGACCGGGTGCTCGATCTGGGGTGTTCACCGGGCTCCTGGTTGCTTTACGCTGCCGAGCTGACCGGCAAACGCGGCAGGGTTTTAGGCATCGACCTGAAAGCGATTCGGATAAAGCTACCGCCTCAAGCGGAAACGCTCACGGCTGATATTCTGACAATTGACCGGGCATGGTTTGATGAGCAAGGACTGAGGTACCGATTTAATGTGGTTTTAAGCGACATGGCGCCGGCCACCACCGGCAATAAAGCGCTGGATGCTGCCCGTTCGTTTCAGTTATGTCAGGCCGCCTTGAGTATAGCGGAAATGGTGTTGAAGCCCGGCGGGTCGTTTATATGCAAGATTTTTCAGGGTGAAGAATTCAAAGAATTTTCGGATATCGTCAGAAATCGATTTAAGCGGCATAAGATTTTCAAACCCCTCAGCAGCCGCAAGGAAAGTAAAGAGATCTTCATTCTGGGTATGGGATTCAAGGGATAATAGGAATTTATTGGCAT